>CAIVZW010000186.1 GCA_903910495.1 uncultured beta proteobacterium | reverse complement strand
GCGGTGTCAGCCGGTAGGAACCCGGCTTGGGCACGGAACCCAGAACATAGACCGCGGTATCGGACGAGTCGGGTATGAAAACGATGTCGCCCTTTTTCATCCGCAGGTTGTAGTCGGGATCGCCATTCAACAGCGACTTGAGATCAACCCAGATCAGCTTATCCCGTCCGCGCATGATGGCGCAACGCGTGAGCGTAGCCTGTTTGTCGAGTACCGGCATGGCGCCGGCACTGGCCAGGACTTCGGCAAGGGTGGGCGAATGAGGATACTTCTGCATGCCGGCCCGTTCCACCCGGCCCAGGACAGTAACCTGGTTGGACGTGTATTGATCGATGCCCAGCGTGACGTGCGGCTGGCTGTAAAACTCGTGCAAACGACTGTCAATCAATTCCCGCGCCGCATCGCGCGTCAGATCGTTCAACAGGATGTCGCCGACAAGGGGCATGGTGATCTTCCCGTCGGGCCCGACAACGTGCGTGCCACTGACTTCGGCGCGACCGAAAACGTCAAGTTTGAGCACATCGCCGCTACCTATGCGATACACCGGATTGACCGACTCTTCGAGCAAAGCCAGGTCTTCCTTCGACATCAGTGTGGGCGTGCTGGATTTCTCCGACGCTTTGTAATTGGGATTCCTGATCTGGGAATCGGTGCCGGCGCGCAACCAGTTCAAGGACCCGGCACAGCCGGTCAGAAGTCCTGCGCTGCAGAGCAAAAGTACGCCTAAGGACAGAGCGCGAATAGCGTGTGAGTTCATGCGGCCCATGCTAATTGCCCGCGGAGCCAACAGAGTGACAGAAGTGTGAAATCGATGACGGCTCGCGACTGTGCAGCCGGTTCCCGCGCTGAGCCTCTGTCGGTACATCCATCAGCTATTCCACAGTCACCGATTTGGCCAGGTTTCTCGGCTTATCGACATCGGTACCCTTGACCAGCGCGGCATGATAGGCGAGCAATTGCATCGGTATGGCATGCAGTACCGGGGAAAGCAGACCGTAATGCTCGGGCAGTCGCAGCACATGCACACCGGGCTCCTCCTCCACCGCCGAATCCGCATCGGCAAACACGTAGAGTTGGCCGCCGCGCGCGGCGACTTCCTTGAGATTGGATTTGAGTTTCTCCAGCAAGGCGTCGTTCGGCGCCACGCTGACCACCGGCATGTCCTTGTCCACCAGGGCCAGCGGGCCATGCTTCAACTCGCCGGCGGCATAGGCTTCGGCATGAATGTAGGAAATCTCCTTCAGTTTCAGGGCACCTTCCAGCGCAATCGGATAGTGGTGTCCGCGGCCGAGGAACAAGGCGTGTTGCTTGTCGGCGAATTGCCGTGCCCAGGCGGCAATCTGCGGCTCCAGCGCCAGGACTTTTCGTACCGCCAGCGGCAGGTGGCGCAGGGCGGTCAGTTGTTTGGCCTCCTCTTCCAGCGACAGACGCCCGGCCTGCTTGGCCAGCGTCACCGCCAGCAGAAACAGGGCCGCCAGTTGGGTGGTAAACGCCTTGGTCGAGGCGACGCCGATCTCGGGGCCGGCCCGGGTCATGAAGCGCAGGGCGCATTCACGCACGATGGCCGATTCAGGAACATTGGCAATGGACAGGGTTCGCCGCATCCCGAGTGACTTGGCATGCTTGACCGAGGCGAGCGTATCGGCCGTCTCTCCCGATTGAGAGATGGCGACCACCAATTGATCGGGGTCCGGCACCGAAATTCGATAGCGGTACTCGCTGGCAATCTCGACCGAACAACGGATTCCAGCCAGTTGCTCGATCCAGTAACGCGCCACCAGACCGGCGTGATAACTGGTTCCGCAAGCCAGAATCAGCACCGACTTGATATCGCTAAGCAGTTCAGGGGCGTTTGCGCCAAACAGATTGGGCGTGACGCCATGGACGCCGCCGATCATTTCGAGCGTAGCGGCCAGTGCCTGCGGCTGTTCGAAAATCTCTTTCTGCATGTAGTGCTGATAGTCGCCGAGTTCGACCGCGTCAGCGCTGAGCGTACTTTCAATGACGGGACGCTCTACCGGCGTGCCGTCAGCGTCGACAATTGTTATTGCAGCACGCCTGATTAGGGCAACATCGCCATCTTCCAGGTAAATCATGCGGCGGGTCACCTGCAGCAGAGCGGAAGCATCCGATGCGGCGTAGTTGCCGTCGTCGCTCAACCCGAGCAGCAGCGGTGCGCCATTGCGGGCAACGACAATGCTCTCATCCCCTTCGCGCAGCACGGCGATGGCAAAGGCGCCGACGAGCCGGCGGCTGGCCTGCTGCACGGCCTGAAAGAGGCCGGGTACGGTCTTCAGGATATGCTGGATCAGGTGGGCAATGACTTCGGTGTCGGTGTCGGAAACGAAGCAATAACCGTCCGCGATCAATGTCTGCTTGAGCTCGGCGTAGTTCTCGATGATGCCGTTGTGCACCACCGCCAGTCCGCCCGACAGGTGCGGATGCGCGTTACGTTCCGAGGGCACGCCATGGGTCGCCCAGCGGGTGTGGGCGATGCCATGGCAAGCCACTTGACCCTCCGCTTGCGCTGCCAACTCGGCGACACGGCCGACGCTGCGCAGCCGGGACAGCCCCGGATTGAGCAGCGCGATGCCGGCCGAATCGTAGCCACGGTATTCAAGTTTGCGCAGACCCTCGATAAGCACCGGAACGACATTATGCTGCGCGACTGCGGCGACTATTCCACACATGATCAGACCTTCCTCGTATTCAGTGACCGATGAACGGTAGTTTGAAACTTCATGTGTCAGATGTTAGCGGAGCCCTGCAAAACAGCGTGGCAGAAGTGTGTCCATGGTGACAAGCCTTGCCCAGGGTTATTGATCCGGCCCGCAAATGTATGAAGTCGTCCCCCAGGAGGACTTGAGCCCAAGGCCCCGTTGCCTTCGGGGCATCGAAGGGTCCGTAATCTTGCAACTGCGGTTTTTAGGTTAATGCTGCTCTGTAACAAGCATGCCGACGAGCCTGTCCTTCATGCGGCGCAAACAGGCCTGTACCAGAAACCCGGATCGCTCCTGGCTTGCCGACTCGGCATAGCAACGCAGTTCCGGGGCATTACCCGAGGCGCGGAAATGCACGATTTCGTCATGCTCAAGAAAGATTCGCAGCCCATCGGTCTGATCCAGGCCCGTGGGCCTGCCGCACAGGCCGCGCAACAACTCATCGACGGCGGCAGGTGAGGCGACGAGATCCTGCAACATCGTGCGGATCGTTTCCGTGGGAATCGACTGAAGGCGATCGCTCGCCGTAAAACGCGCCGGCAAGCTCAGCGGCAAGTCTGAAACCTTGCACTCGTTTTCTCTCGCCATCGAAAACAGACAGAGGATCGGCAACAGCGCATCCCGGGTCATCAACGGGGCCAGCACACGGCCGTTTTTCTCTATCCGTGATCCGACCAGAAACCCGCCGTTGGCCTCAAACCCCACGACATTGCGCTCGCCATCCGATAGCCGCTGCGCCATGCCTTCGATCACATACGGCGAACCGATACGTGTGCGCAGCACACTGGCAAACGCCGCGCATTTCTCGAGCGTCGTCGTGCTGTTCACCGGAGTGACCACGGAACTTGCCTGAAGGTACTGCGCGCACAAGGTGCCGACGATGTCGCCACGCAGCCAGGTGCCTCTTTCGTCGCCGATCATCGGGCGATCAGCGTCGCCGTCGGTCGAGAATAGCCCATCGAAGCGATCGTCTGCCGCCCATTGCCGCGCCATCAGGATGTCCTGTTCGCGTACCGCTTCCGTATCGATCGGGACGAATTCATTGGTCCGGCCAAGAACAATGACCTCGGCACCAAGCGACTGAAGAATCTCACCGAGCATGTCGCGGGCCACGCTGGAATGCTGATAGAACCCCAGGCGCATCCCATCCAGACACTTTGCGGGAAAAAACCGCAGGTAGCGATCGATATAGCCTTGCCGCGCAGCAAGCTTGGGTTCAGGCAAATCAGACAGCACCAGGCCGGCCGGGAATTCAGCCGTCGCCATGGCGATGTCGGCCTCATCGGCCTTGGTAATCTCGCCACTCGCCCGATAAAACTTGATGCCATTGCGCTCGAAGGGAATATGGCTGCCGGTAATCATGATGGCCGGAATGCCCTGCTCCTGGGCATAGAAGGCCAGCGCCGGCGTGGGCAAGGCGCCGCAATAATCCACCTCCAGCCCGGCATGATGAATCGCCGCAATACAGGCTGCAGCAATGGCCGGGCTGCTGGGGCGCAGATCGATACCGAGTGCGACGCGGCAGCCGTGGGGAAGCGAAATCACCCGGAGGAACGCCAGCGTATAGGCGATGCATACTTCGTCAGTCATCTGCGCGACCAGCCCGCGCGCGCCGCTCGTGCCAAAGTGCACACCGCTGGATTCCATCACCTGAGCCATCAAGCAGCGGGGGGTTGCACGCTTCATGTTCGCTTCATCGTCCATGTTTTCAGTCCTTGTCTCGTCGTCTCATGCGCGCCGACTCCTGCTGGAATCTGCCCGCAGCCCGTACTCCGCCGTCACCGACTGCGCCAGACTGCGCAGCTTATCCGCCGCCCCGGACCTACCGCCCGTAGGCATCATCAAAGCGCACAATGTCATCCTCGCCGAGATACGAACCCGACTGCACCTCGATCATCTCCAGCGGCACGCAACCGGGATTCTCGAGGCGGTGTTTGGTCCCTAGCGGGATGAACGTGGATTCGTTCTCCGACACCAGATACGACGCATCGCCGCGCGTCACCTTGGCCGTGCCGCGCACCACGATCCAGTGCTCGGCGCGGTGGTGGTGCATCTGCAAGGACAGCGTGGCACCGGGTTTGACCATGATGCGCTTAACCTGAAAGCGCTCGCCGGCATCCACCCCGTCGTACGAACCCCAGGGGCGGAACACCTTGCGGTGCAGTTGCCCCTCGGCGCGTCCCTGGCGCTTGAGTTGATCGACAATATTCTTCACCTCCTGCGTCTTGCTCTTGTGCGCCACCAGGATCGCATCCGGCGTTTCCACCACGATCAGGTCTGACACCCCGACGCAGGCCACCAGGCGTCCCTGCGCCATGGCCAGGGTATTGCAGCAGTCGTGGAGCAGCACGTCGCCCTGCACCACGTTGCCTGCGCCATCCTTGGGCAGGACGTCCCACAGGGCATCCCAGGCGCCAACGTCGGACCAGCCGGCCGTCAGCGGAATCACCACCGCGGCAGGCAGCGCCGCACCGTCCCCGGCGGCGGCAATGCGCTCCATCACCGCATAGTCGATCGAGTCGCTCGGGCATTGCGCGAAAGCCTCCTTGCCCACACGCAGGAATTGACCATCCACCGTACCCTGTTCCCAGGCCGCGCGGCAGGCCGTCAGAATATCGGCCCGGCAGGCTTCGATCGCCGCCAGCCATACCGAAGCGCGCATCATGAACAGGCCGCTGTTCCAGAAATACGCGCCATCATCGAGATAGCTCTGTGCCGTCGCCAGATCCGGCTTCTCGACAAAGCGCGCGATACTGAATGCCACGCCGGCGCCAAACGGCTCTCCCGACTGGATATAGCCGTAACCGGTTTCCGGCGCATCCGGCGTAATGCCAAAGGTCACCACTGCGCCCTTCTCGGCCAGCGCCGCCCCTTGACGCACCGCCGCCTGAAAGGCCGGTGTATCGCTAATCACATGATCGGAAGGCATTACCAGCAGGATCGGGTCATCGCCCCCGCGTATCGCCGCCAATGCGGCCAGCGTCAAGGCCGGCGCCGTATTTCTCCCGACCGGTTCGAGCACGAGGGTGCCGGATTGGCCCATCAGGCGCAGTTGCTCGGCGATCACGAAACGATATTCCTCGTTGCACACCACCATCGGCGCCCCCAGGTGCTCCCCGGCCAGCCCCTCGACACGGCGCACCGTGGCTTGCAGCAGCGAATCCTCGCCGATCAGCGGCAACAACTGCTTCGGATATTTCTCGCGCGAAAGCGGCCACAGGCGTGTGCCGGAACCCCCAGACAGCACAATCGGTTGAATCAGCATGCGGTGTTCCCTCTCCTTTAAATTTGTGCATAACCTTCGGGGTTGCCACTCTGCCAGCGCCAGGCGTCGGCGCACATGGTGGCGAGATCGCGTTGTGCACGCCACCCCAGCAGTTCGAAGGCCAGGGCCGGGTCGGAGTAGCAGGCGGCGATATCGCCGGCCCGGCGCTCGGCCACCTTGCAGGGCACTGGCTTGCCGCTGGCCTTGGCGAAGGCGCGCACCATGTCCAGTACACTGTAGCCGACGCCCGTACCCAGATTGACGGTCAGACACTCGGCCTGCTTTTGCAAACGCTGCAGCGCCTTGATGTGGCCTTGCGCCAGATCCACCACGTGGATGTAATCGCGCACACCGGTGCCATCGGCTGTCGGGTAGTCATTGCCCCACACGTTCAGAAACTCGCGCCGCCCCACGGCCACCTGGGCCACAAAGGGCATCAGGTTGTTGGGGATACCTTGCGGATCCTCGCCGATCAGGCCGCTGGCATGCGCCCCGACCGGGTTGAAGTAGCGCAGGATGCCCATGCGCCAGCTCGGGTCGCTGCGGTACAGATCACGCAACAGTTCCTCGATCACCCGCTTGGTCTGGCCATAGGGGCTGGTGGCTGAGAGCGGGTGACGCTCGTTCAGCGGCAGGTACTGCGGCTCGCCATAGACCGTGGCCGACGAACTGAAGACCAGGGTCTTGACCGCGCACTCGCCCATGGCTTCGAGCAGGCGCATCGTGCCCAGCACATTGTTGTCATAGTAGGCCAGCGGATTTTGCACCGACTCGCCCACCGCCTTCAGTCCGGCGAAATGGATCACGGCGCTGGCGCCGCTCTCGCGCAAAGCCGCCACCAGTGCCGGACGGTCGCGGATATCGCCGCTGATCAGCGCCGGCTTCTGGCCGGTGATGCGCTCCACCCGCGCCAGAGCCTCGGGCCGGCTGTTGCAGAAGTTGTCAAACACGGTGACCTCATGTCCCGTGTTGAGCAACTCGACGCAGGTATGGGAGCCGATGTAACCGGCGCCCCCGGTGACAAGAATCATGGCCATGTGTTGCCCTCGAGTTTAGGATTGGTCGGCGCAGGCCTGCAGGAAAGTCATTCCGGCCGCGTCTTTGGCCGAGAGCCGGGGTGGCCCGTTCAATGCGGGCCACTGGATGGCCAGCGTGGGGTCATCCCAGGCGATGCAGCGTTCGTGTTGCGGCGCGTAATAGTCGGTGGTCTTGTACAAGAACTCGGCCGTCTCCGACAGCACCACAAAACCGTGCGCCAGCCCCGGCGGAACCCAAAGCTGGTGTTTGTTATCGCCAGACAGAAGGTGCCCCGACCACAGGCCGAACGTCGGCGAGGAGCGACGAATATCGACCGCTACGTCAAACACCTCCCCCGCCACCACGCGCACCAGCTTGCCCTGCGGCTGGAGTACCTGGTAGTGCAGGCCGCGCAGCACATTGCGCGCTGACCTGGAGTGATTGTCCTGAACGAAATCCAGAGTCAGTCCGCAGGCCTCGCGGAATTCACGCTGGTTGAAGCTCTCGAAAAAAAAGCCGCGTTCGTCGCCGAATACCTTCGGCTCGATCAGCAGCACATCGGCAATGGTACAAGGGGTCACCTTCATGGGTAGGCCTTCTCGTGCAGCAGGCCGAGCAGATATTGTCCATACCCTGATTTGCCGAGCGGCTGGGCCAGCCGTTCCAGTTGCCCATCGTCAACCCAGCCATTGCGCCAGACAATTTCTTCCGGTGCGGCGACCTTCAGCCCCTGGCGACGCTCAATGATCTGGATGAACTGGCTGGCTTCCAGCATCGACTCGTGGGTGCCGGTATCCAGCCAGGCATAGCCGCGGCCCATGGTTTCGACCACCAGCGCGCCTTGCTCCAGATACAGCCGGTTGAGGTCGGTGATTTCCAGCTCGCCGCGCGCCGATGGCTTGACCGACTTGGCCAACTCAACGACCTGCTGGTCATAAAAATAAAGCCCGGTCACTGCATAGCGCGACTTCGGCAGCCTGGGTTTTTCTTCCAGGCTGATGGCGCGGCCCTGGCTGTCGAATTCGACCACGCCATAGCGTTCGGGATCGTTCACCGCATAGGCAAAAACCGAAGCCCCCGCCGTGCGTTGGTTCGCATTCT
The DNA here is from genome assembly GCA_903910495.1 of uncultured beta proteobacterium. Next base: position 3,570 of record CAIVZW010000186.1, on the reverse strand, counting down.
TCAACAGCGCGGAAAAATCGTGGCCGTAGAAGATGTTGTCGCCGAGCACCAGCGCCGACAGATCGTCGCCGAGAAAAGATTCGCCAATCAGAAAGGCCTGCGCCAGCCCGTCGGGTGAAGCTTGCACGGCGTAGGAAATGCTGATTCCCCACTGGCGGCCATCGCCCAGCAGCTGCTCAAAGCGCGGTGTGTCCTGGGGCGTGGAGATCACCAGCAGCTCGCGGATGCCGGCCAGCAACAAGGTGCACAGCGGGTAGTAGATCATCGGCTTGTCGAAAACCGGCAGCAGTTGCTTGGAGACCACCTGCGTTGCAGGGTACAGCCGGGTGCCTGAGCCACCGGCGAGGATGATGCCTTTGCGCTTAACTGGTTTCATAACGGACTCACGTCAAGAATTTCATCGAGCATTCTGTCCACGCCGTATTGCCAATTCGGCAGCACCACGCCGAAGGCCGCCTGCAGACTGGCGGTAGCCAGGCGCGAATTCAAAGGGCGCGGGGCGGGCATGGGATAGGCGGTGGTCGGGATCGGCAGCACGGCCTCCGGCGCCACCCGGATGCCATGTCCGCCGGCTTTGCCGCGCGCATACTCGATGACATGGCAGGCATAGCCATGCCAGCTGGTTTCGCCGCCCGCCGTCAGGTGGTACAGGCCCGCCAGTTGCGGACGGCATTGCACGCGGCGCACGGCGTGCGCCGTAATGTCGGCCAGCAAGTCGGCCCCGGTTGGCGCACCGATCTGATCGGCGATTACCGTTAGCTGCTCGCGCTCGCGCGCCAGGCGCAGCATGGTCCTGGCGAAGTTGCCGCCACGCGCGGCATAGACCCAGCTCGTGCGAAAGATCAGGTGCCGCTCACAGTTGGCCACGGCCTGCTCGCCTTCGAGCTTGGTCCGGCCATACACGCTTAAGGGACGAGGAACATCGGTTTCATGCCACGCGGTAGCACCATGGCCGTCGAACACATAGTCGGTCGAGTAATGCACCAGCCAGGCGCCGAGCTTTTGCGCCTCGCTCGCCAGGACAGCGGGCGCCAGCGCGTTGATGGTGCGCGCCAGTTCGGGTTCGGACTCGGCCTTGTCCACCGCCGTATGCGCGGCCGCATTGACGATCACATCGGGCGCCACGGCACGCACCGTAGCGGCCAGGCCGGCCAGATCGGTGAAGTCAGCGCACAGCCCGGCGCTGGCGCAATCGAGCGCCGTGACTTCGCCCAGCGCGGCCAGGCTGCGTTGCAGTTCCCAGCCCAGCTGACCGTTTTTTCCGAAAAGCAGGATTTTCATCAATATCCCTCATTCACCATAGTGTTTTGCCAGCCAGTCGCGATAGTCGCCGCTGAGCACATTGGCCACCCAGTCGGGATGGTCGAGATACCACTGCACCGTCTTGCGGATCCCGCTGGCAAAGGTTTCGACGGGCTTCCAGCCCAGTTGCTGTTCGATCTTGCGCGCATCGATGGCGTAGCGCCGGTCATGGCCGGGACGGTCGGCAACGTAGGCAATCTGCTCCTCGTAGGGCTTGCCGTCAGCGCGCGGCTTGAGCTCATCGAGAAGCGCACAGACCATGAGCACAATAGCCAGATTGGGGTGTTCGTTCCAGCCGCCGATGTTGTAGGTTTCACCCAGCCGGCCCGCCTCCAGGACGCGGCGGAGCGCGCTGCAATGGTCCTTGACGTAGAGCCAGTCACGGATCTGCTGGCCGTCGCCATAGACCGGCAAGGGCTTGCCCGCCTGGGCATTGACGATGATCAGCGGGATAAGTTTTTCGGGGAAATGAAACGGCCCGTAGTTGTTGGAGCAGTGGGTGGTGAGTACCGGCAGGCCGTAGGTATGGTGGTAAGCGCGCACCAGATGGTCACTGGCGGCCTTGGACGCCGAATAGGGGCTATTCGGTTCGTAACGGTGGTCCTCGGTAAAGGCCGGGGCGGTTTTCTCCAGTGAGCCATAGACCTCGTCCGTCGACACGTGCAGCAGCCGGAACGCGTCTTTGGCGACCGGCTCCAGCCCGCCCCAATACGCCCGTACCGACTCAAGCAGTTTGAAGGTGCCGACAATATTGGTGTGGATGAAGTCAGCGGGCCCGTGGATCGAACGATCGACATGCGACTCGGCCGCGAAATTGACCACCGCACGCGGCTGATGCTGCGCCAGCAGTTGTCCGACCAGAGCCGAATCGCCGAAGTCGCCCTGGACGAACACATGGCGCGCATCACCGGCCAGTGAGGCCAGGTTTTGCAGGTTGCCGGCATAGGTGAGCTGGTCAAGGTTGATGACCGGCTCATCCGATCCGCCGAGCCAGTCGAGGACAAAATTGCTGCCAATAAATCCTGCGCCGCCGGTGACTAAAATCGACATAGATCTGACCTCTCATGGAGAGACCCGACTGTATTGGATTGTTTGAAAATAATTGTGACGACTCTGTGTAATCCGGCGCAGGCGCTCCGCAGGTAAGGCGATGCCGTCCTGAGGAAGCCCCCCTGGAGTGCGGGGATCCGGAATATTGATTTAACCCAGATTATCCATTAGCCAAAAACCCGTTCTCCCTGAGCAGCCCGCTCAGCGGGCGTGTTCCCCAGGGGGATTGAGCCCAAGGCCCCGTTGCCTTCGGGACATCGAAGGGTACGTTATCTTGCTACTGCGGTTTTTAAGTTTAACTGGGTTCCCGCCTGCGCCAGTTCACGCGTCTGGCGCATAAGCCGCGCACAGCGCCTGCAGCCGCGCGATATCGCTGTGCAGCGCGGCGGGTACCGGCAGATCCCACTGCTGGCAAAGCGCCTCGATCCGGTAGCGCCAGTCATGGTGCCCGAGCATATGAAAAATATTGCTGCGCCGTTGTTGCTCCAGCGTGGCGTTGCCTGACAACAGCGTCACCAGTTCGTCGGCGGCGGCCTGCGGATCCTCGGACAGTTCAAGCGTGGCCTCGGGCCAGAACAGCATGTCGTCGGCCATGCGCGAGAGCGGTCGCCGGCCGGCAACGATGCAGCCGGCGAGCAGGGATTCCAGCCAGCGGCTGGTCACCATCATGGAACGCGGGCGGCCGCCCTGCGGCTCGACATAGAGATGGAAGGCCAGCGAGATGCGGGTCCGCTGCAGCAGCTTGAACAGCATGCCGCGCTCGAGGTGCACACTGGGGCCTGACAAATTGCCCAGGGGCGAATGCAGGTACAGGTAAGGCGAACCGGGCGCATGGAAGCGCCGGGAAAAACAGGCCTGATAGCTCGGCGGCGTACGCCCGAAGCCGATCACATCGATCTCCCGCGTCATCATTTCGCGCGGGGCCCAGGTCAGGCAGTCGGCGCCCTGGTACAACTGGCTGACGGAAATGCCAAAGCGCGATTCCGGATAGTCCACATCTTCATGGGCGGTGACGGTGATGGCATCAAAAAGCGCCGTTTCCTTGACAAACCCGGACTGGAAATACGAATCGGTGACAAACCCATAAATCTTGCCGAACTTCTTGCGGCAGTCCGCTATGGCATTGACCATGCCCAGATCGCCGGGGCCATGCGCGACCACGATCAGAACGTCACCGCCACGCGTCGGCAAGGTTTCGTAATTGATCTGGTGGGGACG
>CAIVZW010000185.1 GCA_903910495.1 uncultured beta proteobacterium | reverse complement strand
CTGATGCCGATCGAGGAAGACGAGCACGGCACCTACATCATGAACTCAAAGGATCTTCGGGCCGTCGAGCATGTGCAGCGCCTGATCGAGATCGGTGTCGATTCGCTGAAGATCGAGGGCCGTACCAAGTCGTCCTACTACGCCGCCCGCACGGCGCAGGTTTACCGTCGCGCCATCGACAATGCCGTCGCCGGCCGGCCGCTCGACCCGAAGCTGTTGGGCGAACTCGAAGGCCTGGCCAATCGCGGCTACACCGACGGTTTTTACCAGCGCCATCACGAACACGAAATGCAGAACTACCTGCGTGGTCACTCCGAATCCGCACGCAGCCTCTATGTCGGCGATGTCATCGGCTGGAATGGCGCCCGCGGATTGGCCGAGATCGAAGTGAAAAACCGCTTCTCGGTCGGTGACCGCATCGAGCTCATCCATCCTTCGGGCAATTTCGAACTGGCGCTGACGCGCATGGAAAACGCCGACGGCGCCCTGCTTGGCGTGGCACCGGGCAACGGGCATCGTGTGTGGATTCCGCTGCCGGCCGAGTTGCCGGGTGCCATGCTGGCCCGCTTTGTTTGATTGATCGTGAGCATTTCAACAGTTCACCGCAAAGACACAGAGGTGCCGATGGCCGTGCACCTCTTCGTTGATATCTCCGCACACGGTTTCGGTCATCTGGCGCAGACGGCCCCTGTCCTCAACGAACTGACCCGCCTGCTGCCCGATTTGCAGTTGACCGTGCGCAGTGCCCTGCCCCTGGAGAGATTGCGCACACGCCTGAATGGCGACTTTGAGCACATCGCCGAACGCAGCGACTTCGGCTTCGTCATGCAGGATGCGGTACGCATCGATTTTGCCAGGACCGCGCAAGCCTATCGGGAACAACACGCCAACTGGCCGCAACGCATCGCGGATGAAGCGGCCCTGTTTGCTCGCCTGCAACCCGACCTGGTCTTGACCGATGTCGCCTATTTGCCGCTGGCAGGCGCGGCGCATGCCGGGATACGCTCACTATCGATGTGCTCGCTCAACTGGGCTGATCTGTTTGCCCATTTTTTTGGCCACGAAGCGTGGGCCGCAGCCATTCACCGCGAGATCCTGGCCGCCTACCACAGTGCCGAATGCTTTCTGCGCCTGACGCCGGCCATGCCGATGAGCAGCCTGCCACGGGTGCGCGCCATTGCTCCGGTTGCTGCTCTGGGCAAGGATTGCCGGCGGACGCTGCGCGACAGGGTTGGCGGCTCTGCGGATGAGAAAATCGTCCTGATCGCCTTTGGCGGCATCGACAATCCCTTGCCTGTTGAGTGCTGGCCGCATAACGAAAACCTGCGCTGGCTGGTTCCGCAAAGCTGGCCGGTTATTCGCAAGGACATGACGGCAATCGAGCCCATCAATCTTAATTTCACCGATCTGCTACGCAGTGTCGATGCCGTGCTCACCAAACCCGGCTACGGTACTTTTACGGAGGCTGCGTGCAACGGCACGCCCGTACTCTACGTCAGGCGCGATGACTGGCCGGAACAGGATTGCCTGATCGACTGGCTGAAAATCAACGCCCGCTGCCGCGAAACCGGCGCAGCCGAACTGGCCTCCGGTCGATTACATGCAGCGCTCGCTGACCTGTGGCAACAGCGCCCTCCAGCCGTTCCTCTCGCCACCGGAGCGCAGGAAGCGGCGGCGATTGTATCGACCTGGCTTGCCGCCCCGTCCGTCGTGTAG
>CAIVZW010000184.1 GCA_903910495.1 uncultured beta proteobacterium | reverse complement strand
GGTGCGCAGCAGCAGCCCTTCGATCAGTCGGCCGGCAGGATTGGGGCGGTCGAGTATCCACACGGTCTTGCCGAATTCGGCAGCGCTTTCGAGCAGGTAGCGCAGGGTAGTGATGAAGGTGTAGATGCGGCAGCCGAGGTCTTGCAGGTCAATCAGCAGAATGTCGAAGCTGTCCATCATCGCTGGCGTTGGGCGGCGTAGTTTGCCGTACAGGCTGAACACCGGGATGCCGTGCCGCGAATCGAGGAAGTCGGATGACTCGATCATATTGTCCTGCTTGTCGCCACGCAGCCCGTGCTGTGGGCCAAAGGCGGCCGTAAGACACAGCCCGGGCAGTGCGGCCAGCGCATCGAGGGCATGCGTCAGATCGGCGGTGACCGAGGCCGGGTGGGCGAGCAGGGCGATGCGCTTGCCAGCCAGTGGCTTACGCAGTGCAGGTTCCTTGAGCAGGCGGTCAAGTCCGAAATCTACGGTGGACATGGTGAGCGCTTTCAAATGAGCCGCTTCGCAGCCGGGAATTCAAGAACAAAGGAGTCCCGATGGTGAAAATCGGGCCGTGCAGCAGGATGCCTTAGTGCCCAATAGCTGCGGCACCCCTCCAGCGTATCGGTGCTTTCGATGATGGCAGACAGGCCAATCTGCAATCCTGGCGCAGTGGGAGCCAACGGCAGGATATCACCGCTGATGACGGAGGTCAGTTCCAGACGGCCGGCTGTCAGGAGGATGCTGATCTGTGGCGGCTGTGTCAAGACAGGGCTTGCCTCTGGCTGCCGATAGCCGGAGAACGCATAGGCTGCCCATTGTCCGGAGGGTGAAAAATTGAATTCCCGGTAAGCCGTATTGCCTGCAACGGCGACAAATGCTTCGAAACAGGTATGTTCCCAGAGACCGTCGTTGCGGGTTGTAGTTTGTGGCGTCGGAATCAGCAGACGAGCCATGTCACCGCACAGGCGATAGAAAAAAACAAGGCAGCCATCAGCAGACCGTGATACGCCAGCATCAACGCTACGTACCATGGGCGCTGGTGTCAGCGGATGGCAAAGCAGCGCCGGCTTATGGTCGGGGAGGGGCATGTTTCCCGCGTTGCAAAATGGTACAGGTTTGTCGATGAAGAGGTATTGTAATTCAGTTTGCTGCAGGCTTTATGATAGATGCACACAAGGGTTGAGGATAAAACGAGAATTGAAGCAGCCGCTTCAAGCAGCGGGCAAGCAGACAAATAATGTCATTTGACAGGGCTGCAGAGGTCGAAGATACTTGCGTACGTAGATATAGTGGCGTGTGTTGTATTCCCTGTCTTTTGTGGCGTTTGGCCATGATAATTCCGGGCAGAGGTGTGCCAACTTGATATCCAGTGGCTGGAGACCAACCGGCCTTTTTGCAAACAGGGCTCATTGCATAACACACGATGGACGGCGCATGGCGCCGTGAGGAGACTCAGATGGCTGTGCTTGCCGGGATCAGGGGGTTTTTTTCCAAGAAGGACAAACCCCTCAATCAGCTCAATACAATCATGGAAAAAGTGGATCTGGCGGAAGTCTCGGATGAGAAACTGCTCAAACCGCTTCCATTGATTGGTCATCTGCCTTCCCGCGTGCAGATGAGTCTGCTGCTGATGGTGATGATTCTGGCGTCTGTACTGTTTCTGATTATCGCGTTCATGGCCTTCCAGAGTGCCAGTCGCTATTCCGGAATGCGCGCTATCTCCACCGAGATGGAAATGCTTTCGCAGCGACTTTCGCGCGGCATGACACAGGCTATGCTGGGCAGTGCAGAAGGCTTTGAAGTCATGGAAAATGCCTATATCCGTTTCGGATCAAACCTGCAGACCTTGGAAGAAAGCACCAGTTTACTGATCGGCAAGGCCAAGGAACTCATTGAGGTTCGTGAGGTATGGGACAACACCTTCCGCCCGGAGCCCGGCAAACTCTCGATTCATTCTCTGATTGACCAGAAAAATAATCTGGTGTCCCTCGGCAATCGTGTCAGCCAGGCTAATTCGAGCGATGCCCTGATTAGTGTGCAGACGCGTGAATTTGCCCAAATGGCAGCGAGCAAGCTGTCTTCACGGGAACAGGCCAACGCAGCGTTGCTGCCCTTGTATGCGGCACAGATGTCACGCTATACAAATAGTTTGCTGGCCGGTGAGTCATACAACCCGGAATGGGTGCCGCAGTTGATCGCCAGTATCGACCGCTTTATCAAATTGGCGAATGCTTTCCGGCAAGGCGATGCAAGCCAGGGCATTGCGCCGGTCAATGATCTCGATCTGCTGCGCGTGCTGGGTCGTATCATCGAGAATGCCGGCGCCTACAGCCAGTTGCGCGAGATCGTGACGCTCAATAACCAGGGTATGGTCAATGCGCGCATCGCCAGTATGGCCATTCTGCGGGATACCGAAATCCTGCTGGATAAAACGACCCGGCTGGCTGACGAATATGAAAGCAGTACCAGCACCCGGACTTCGACCGTAGTGGATATTCTCCTGGCCGCCATGGCGCTGGGGTCGCTCTATCTGCTGGTACGCGTGTTCAATCAGGAAGCCGTGCGTCGCCGTCTGCAATCCGAAAAGGAAAACCGCAACAACCAGGAAGCCATTCTGCGCCTGCTCAACGACATGGCGGACCTGGCTGACGGTGATTTGACCGTACACGCCGTGGTGACGGAAGATCTGACCGGTGCGATTGCCGACTCCATCAACTATACGATTGAAGAACTGCGTACCCTGATTGCCGAAATTAACCGTGCCACCGAGCAGTTGACCCGTGTAACCGGACAGGCGCAGCGGATTTCGAGTGAACTGCTGGCAGCTGCAGAACACCAGTCGCATGAGATTGTAGACACCAACCAGGCCGTCAGCCAGATCGTGCAGTCGATTCAGGGTGTATCGGGATCTGCGGCCGAATCCTCCAAGGTGGCCAATGCTTCACTGTCTGCTGCCGAACAGGGGGCCGAGGCGGTAAACAATCAGATCAAGGGGATGAACGAAATTCGCGAACAGATCCAGGAAACCGCCAAACGAATCAAGCGTCTGGGTGAATCCTCGCAGGAAATTGGTGAAATCGTCGAACTGATCTCTGACATTACCGAACAAACCAACGTACTGGCGCTGAACGCCGCCATTCAGGCGGCAGCAGCGGGTGATGCCGGGCGCGGTTTCTCGGTGGTGGCGGAAGAAGTGCAGCGACTGGCCGAACGCTCAGGTGAAGCGACCAAGCAGATCGGTGCGATCGTGAAGACCATTCAGGCGGATACCCACGACGCCGTGGCGGCTATGGAACTTTCCACCCAGGGGGTGGTTGAAGGGGCCAAGCTGTCCGATGCGGCCGGAACGGCACTCTCCGAGATCGGTCGAGTATCGCGCGAACTGGCACGTCTGATCGAGTCGATTGCCCATGAAACGGATGGCCAGACCAAGCTCGCTGCACGGGTAAATAACTCGATGCGCGACATTCTGGGCATTACCGAACAGACGACCAGCGGAACCAAGCTGTCTGCCGCGGCGGTGGGCCAGTTGTCCAGTATGGCCGCTGAACTGAAGAGCTCGGTTTCCGGCTTCAAGCTGTAGGCGGTTTATATATTTCTCTCGTCAATGGGAGCTAATCTTCGCTTGCATTGACCCAGCGCAGTGACTCCACGAGGCAGGTGTTGAGTTTGCCTCGATCAAGACCGGATTCGGGGAATTGGCCCAGCCAGCGGTCACAGCCCTCAATATCGTCGGCATCAAAACATTCGAGAAGCATCAGGATTTCCCCCAGGGTGCCCGTATGCGATGAAAGTGCCAGCATGACTTCCGGTTCAAGCGCAATCTGTTCGAATATTTCCTTCATTGGCAGGCCAAGTGCCGCCGGCATCATCGACATGATTCCGGTAATGAAAGCCTGGTCCGCCATGTTGCGGTCGTGCCGGCCAGCGCATTTGATCAGCATTTCCATCATCCGCCCACGCAATGCGGCAACCTGAAGCAGAGGGGAACGGCGGGTATCCGGTGTCGCTCCGGACGGGGTCATGAGCAGCAACTGGAGCCAGCGCTGAAGCTGACGTCTGCCGAGCACGGTGATGGCGTGACGCAGAGAGCCGATCCGCCTGGTCAGGCCAAACCCTACCGAATTGACGATGCGCAACAGATTTACGGCGAGTGCCGGTTCGTGCTTGATTTCCTCTTCGATCTTGTCGGTATCGGCATCGCGACCGGCGAGGTTGATCAGGTGAATCAGGCTGGCCTGTGAAGCCGAAAGGCGGCGCCCGCTGACGATTTCAGGACGGGCAAAATAGTGCCCCTGAAAAAGCTGGAAGCCGATCTTCCGGCAACGCAACATCTCTTCTCGCGTTTCCACCCCCTGTGCCAGAAGCTTGAACGGGAGTCTGGCGAGTGGTCCGGCGAGTTCGCCGAGCATCGCCTCGTCGTGTTGGCGGATGTCGATCTTGACGACATCGAGCATGGTCAGGAGTGGCCGGCTTCGTTCATCAAGGCCTGTGTAGTTGGCCAGGGCCAGTGAATAGCGCCGGTCGCGCAGGGCCCGGCAGCGTTCCAGCGTGAGCTCGTCTGGCGGGGCGTCGATATGGAGTTCAAGAACAACCGTGTCGGACGGTAAGGCCTCGATCGCATCGTCGTGAAGAAGAAACGGATCGACTTGCAGGAACGCCGTGCTTCTTCCCAGAGCGCTGCGTAAACCGAGTTCAGCGTAGGCCGCACACACCAGCGTGGCCGCGCGGGAACGGACATGAGCAGATGAGTCGCTGGCGTCTGTTGCCGGCTGGAGAGTCAGCTCGTAACCGATGAGTTCCTGCAAGGTGTCGAGAATCGGCTGGCGGCTGAGAAAAGCTTCATTAATTGATGATTCGCTCATAGTGAGAAAGGAAACAAAAATGGTTATTGCCCGATCGCCGTCGGGGTCTTCTCATGGCCGAGATTGTTTGCCCAGGACAGGGCCTGAGCAAGACAATTACCGAGGAAGTCCGCATTGATTCCAGACAGTTTGCCGAGCGCTTCCTCAAGCGCGGGCAAATCACTCCGTTCTGTTAGCTCAACGAGTTGCAGCAGTTGGCCGTGCTGGCCGCCATAGTCATCCAGTGCCTGCTTGACGCGTTGTGCGACGGGCAGTTGGGCGAGGATATCCTCCATTGCCATCCCCAACAGGGCGGGCATCAGCGACATGATGCCGACCATGAAAGCCTGGTCCGTGAATTCGCGGTTTCTCGACTGCAAACGGTCGGCCAGCAGTTCCATCAGTCGTCCTCGGGTTGCCGCCAGTTGCAGCAGGGGATTAATGGCCTGCGTACTGCCCTGGGGATTGGTGTAAACCAGGAGTTGCAGCCAGCGCTGTAACTGCCGACGACCAAGAATCGTTATGGCGTGACGCAGTGAAGTGATTTTCGTCCTCAAGCCGCTGCTGACTGAATTGGTCAGGCGCAGCATGTTGACGGTCAGTCCGGGTTCAAGTTTGAAGGCGCTTTCGATCGCGGTGGTCTCGGCATCTTCCATGACCAGAGCCAGCAGGCGAACGAGCGACAGTTGTGCAGGATTGAGTTTTTTGCCGACGATGATGGTCGGTTTGGCGAAGTAGTAGCCCTGGAACAGGTCGAAACCAAGACTCTGGCACAAAGTCAACAGCTCCGCGGATTCCACCTTCAGCGCGAGCAGCTTCTTGCCAAAAGGCTTGAGTTCGGCGACGAGAGCGTGCAAACGTCCGGCATCCATTTTCATGATGTCGATCCTGATGATGTCTGCCAGGGCAAGCAAGGGTCGATTGGCTTCGCTGATCTCGACAATGTCATCGATAGCCAGAGTAAACCCCATGTCGTGAAGTTGCTGGCAACGCGCGACAGCTTCGCTCGTGGGCATGATGCTTTCGAGGATATTGAGCGCCACGGATTCCGCCGGCAGCGCTTCGATCAGATCGCTGAACAGAAAATCGTGATCGACGTTGATGAAGCCGCGATAGGGACCGAGCGAGTCGCTGATCGACAGTTCGACAAAGGCGTTGGCGATGACCGTTGCTGTGGCTTGCGTCGGATCGAGAATGTCGGCGCGGTTATCCGTGGACAAGACCCCGTTGCGGAAAAGCAGTTCGTAGGCGAACAGTTGCTGCTCGCGTCCGAGTATCGGCTGGCGGCCGAGGAAGACTTCCCGCTGATCGGTATCTGACAAGGTGATCCCCTTATGGCGTTCGGGCGTGGCAGCATCGTCACACACAAATCTTAACATTACCCAGGGGAGACGGTTTAAGCAAAGAGCATGGAGAGCGCTGTTTTGTTCGTTCTTGATGTACGTGCGTGCGATGCAGAGGAAGAAAATCCAGTGATGGCGCAGGCAAAGGCTACGGTTCAAGCCCGCAACGGCCTGCGGCCGTTAGATGATTATCTGATCGCTTCTGCCATTGCTCCGGGCCTGCGGGCAGGCGAGAAGAGGGCGGTGTGCAACACAAACTTTGCCGCGCACAATTTCTGCAGGCCAGTAGCGCCCGCACACCACCGATAAACAAACCTCTTAAGGCAGCTTGACCGCGTTGATGTCAACCTTGGTACCTTTCTTGACGCCAATCCCCAGCGTCTTCACAAACGAAACATGGTGACCGCGCGTGGTGATATTGTCATCGTGAGTACCAAATCCGACGTTATAGATGCCCCCCGCCTTCAATGTCTTGTCGTCGCTGTTGGTCAGCCCGAGAGGACGAATCATGACCACGGTCCACATCCCGTCTTTCCAGCTGGCGATGGCGTTGTTGTCGGCCGCAGAGCCCTTGGCATCCTCGCGACTGGTGATGTAGTCGGGAATCAGGTCGCCTTCTTTCCAGCCTGCATTCGGGTCAAAGGGCACCGCATTCTTCTCGCGAATCAGGAAGTGATCCTCCTTGTACAACTGGTCGACGGTGATTGACTTGTAGCCAACCTTTTTAGCGTCCCACATGAATTTCGGGGCATGCGTCTTGGCATCGGAATTGCCACTGAACATGTTCTTGCCGTCATCACTATTGCGCCACTCAAGCACATAGCCATCGTCGGCCATTCCCACCGGATGGCTGCGGTGGGCACGCCACTGGATGAGATCGACAAAGCCGCCCGCCGCCTTGATCTTGTTGAGTTCGTCAACGGTTTTACCGGTTTTCCAGTCGTACGGATCAGTGCGGCTGACTGGCAGGTACTTGCGCACATCGCTCTTCTTGACCGCCGTCAACATCGGGTTGGCAGCCACTTCCTCCTTGGTAAACTGCTTCTGCATGTCGCGCTGACCATCGTGGCAGGAGAGCCAGCATCCCTGCTGGGCAAAACCGGGCACCTTGCCATCGTCGATCATGATCGACATGCGGTCTTCGTAGATGCCGATCATCTGGCGATCCTGAACGATCTTGTCGAGTTTGGGGAAGCCCCAGACTTTCCACTCCTTGCCATCGAAGCGCAAATACTGGTGTTCGCTGCCGGAATTGGCGTTTTGTGTTTTCCACTGGAAGCGCAAATAAGCGTTTTTATCGTCGAAAGCGGCCTGTACCTTGAGATCCTTGTAGCCTTCCTTGCCTTTGACCGGCATCGGCTCGAGCGGACCGGCCTTGACCAGCTTCTCGCCTAGTTCCTTCTCGGCGTCTTTCTCATCGTGGCATGACGTGCAGGCCACGCCGCTCTTGACCTTTTTTGCAGCGCCTTCGTGCGCGTCACTGCTCAACCACTCGAGCGAGGATTGCCCAGGGTAAAACAGGGGGACATGGGTCGCCGGAATTTTCGACCAGTTGATCTTGGCTGGATCGGCGGCCACTGCAGAGCCATGGCCGAACACGCCAATAATGCCTAGCGCAGCAATTTGAGCGAATAATACAGAAGTCTTCATGTCATTTCCCCGTTTGTTAGCGTTGATCAATTCGTGCCAAGCTCATCGCAAATACCGTGCCATTGCACTCTGCAACTGACATGCGATCTGCCGCAAAGTTCGTCAGGCAGTTCCTGCCAATCAGACACCAAGGAAAATGATCGCATCCCGATAGTCGAAGATGCCCTATAGGAATCAACACACTGTATCTTTCGAAGACGTGTAGCACAACGCCCATTGATCGCCTTGGGGACGAAGTGGAAATGCCCTGCCGTACTACCGGTTTTATTGGGTCCGAACGCAAACAGGCCGCTGAATTCATCAACAAGCCTAATAAGAGACTATTGCGACGGATTCTTGTTACCAGGAAGTAACAAAAAGCTTTCGTCATGCTGTTCCAGAATTTCCTGTTGCCGTAACAAGTTCTGTTGCCCGTGCCGCAAATCCTAGGGTGTGTTCTCATTTGACGGACGGTCACGCAAGCACCGGGCCGGGATGCAGCGCAAGGCGCCGTAAGCGCGGCGTGGTTATTCCACGCAAGCGCG
>CAIVZW010000183.1 GCA_903910495.1 uncultured beta proteobacterium | reverse complement strand
CGCTTGGACACCGCAAGAAAATCGAGAATGGGCTGAATCTCTGGATGCGACTTGACTTCTTCCTCAAGTTTGGCACGCGCTTCTTCAAGCATCAAACCGGATTTGTACAAGATCCGGTAGGCGCGTTTGAGCGCCATCAAGACCTCGGCAGAGAAACCCCGGCGCTTCAGGCCTTCGGCATTGATGCCATAGGGGCTTGCCGAATTCCCGGCAGCCATGACAAAGGGGGGTATATCCTGTAAGACCACAGTGCCGACGGCCGTCATGGTATGCGCCCCGATGCGGCAGAACTGGTGTACGCCGGTATAGCCGCCCAATATCGCCCAGTCATCGATATGAACGTGCCCGGCAAGTTGTGAATTGTTGGCAAAGATGGTGTGATTCCCGACCTGGCAATCGTGCGCGATGTGCACATAGGCCATGATCCAGTTGTCGTCACCAATACGCGTCACTCCAGCATCCTGGACGGTACCCAGATTGAAGGTACAGAATTCGCGGACGGTATTGCGATCGCCGATTTCGAGTTGCGTTGGCTCCCCGGCATATTTCTTGTCCTGCGGAACTTCGCCGATCGAGTTGAACTGGAAAATCCGGTTATCACGGCCAATCCGCGTGCGTCCGGAAATCACGACGTGTGGACCAACCCGGGTGTTCTCGCCGATTTCAACATGCTCGCCGATAATCGAATAGGGGCCCACAGAAACACCGGCACCGAGTACGGCACCCGGATGAATGATTGCGCTTGGATGGATCATCTCGTGCTCACGCTGTGATCAGATGACGTCGCGTTTGGCGCACATCAATTCGGCTTCAGCAACAACTTCACCGTCGACGCGGGCTTGCGCCTTGTATTTCCATATGCCACGCATCTGGCGAAGAAGTTCAACGTGCAAATGAAGTTGATCTCCGGCAGTCACCGGCTTCTTGAAACGGGCGTTGTCAATGCCGACAAAGTAAAAAACAGAGTTCTCGTCAGGCTTGACGTCCATGGTTTTGAACGAAAGAATGCCGGCCGCCTGAGCCAGAGCCTCCATGATCAGCACACCGGGCATTACCGGATGATGTGGAAAATGGCCGACGAAAAAGTGTTCATTGATCGTGATATTTTTGTACGCATGGATTGATTTTCCCGGTTCGCAGGTAATGACGCGATCCACCAGCAGAAATGGATAACGATGCGGCAAGTGTTCTAAAATTTCGTGAATATCCATTGCATTCAAGATGTTTTCTCCATTTGTTCGAGTTTCATCTCAAGATCAGAAACTCGCTCGGCAAGTTTGCCCAGTCGTTTGATCTGTGCTGCGTTGTGTAACCATTCTTCATGCGCTTCGAGCGGAAAAATGCTGGTGTACTGCCCTGGCTTGCGCAAACTCTTGGTCACCATCGTGCCTGCTGAAATATGGACATCATCAGCCAGTTCCAGATGACCAACAATCATCCCGGCACCACCCACAGTACAGTCCTGTCCGATTTTTGTACTGCCCGCGATGCCCACACACCCTGCTATCGCGGTGTGATCCCCGATGCTCACGTTATGCGCGATCTGAATCTGATTGTCCAGTTTGACCCCATCACCGATCACCGTATCATCCAGCGCCCCGCGGTCAATCGTGGTATTGGCGCCAATTTCCACGTCGTCGCCGATGATGACACGTCCAATCTGCGGGATCTTGATCCAGCACTTGTTTTCCTTGGCAAAACCGAAGCCATCGCCACCTACGACCGCACCTGCCTGAATGATCACTCGCTGACCGATAGTACAATCGTGATAAATCACGACATTCGGATAAATCAGGGAATCATCACCGATGGAAACACCGTCGCCAATCACACAACCGGGATAAACAGTAACGTTGTCACCCATTCTGACACCTTCTCCGACGACAACATGTTCGCCAATGCTGGCTGAAGAAGGAATTTCCGAATGCACCACTGCCGAGGCATGAATGCCAAGCGGGCGTCGTTTTTCGGGGTTGAGCAAGGCAACAACCCGGGCATAGTAGGCGTAAGGGTTGGAATCAACGATACGGGGAAGTGGGGTGTCAGCGGAAAACTGCGGCGAAAGGATGATTGCTGCCGCTTTCGTCGACCTCAATTGCTGACGGAATTTTGGGTTGGACAGGAAGGCAATCTGGCCTGCACCCGCCGAAGACAAGGAAGCAACCTGAAAGACAACAACCGAACCGTCACCCTCAAGCGAACCGCCGAGGTGGGTGACGATTTCGTCGAGCCGCAGACCTTTTTCCACAGGCACGCTAATTACTTGCCTTCGGACAAGGCCTTGATGATTTTGTCCGTTACATCAAGTTTCGGACTGACCCAGACGACGTCTTGAACGATCAGATCATATTTTTCGGTCTCGGCGAGTTGCTTGATCGCCTTGTTGGCCTTCTCGATAATCGCTGCATTTTCTTCGTTCTGCCGAAGATTCAGATCTTCACGGAATTCACGCTGCTTGCGCTGAAAATCACGTGACAATTCGTTCAGATCCTTTTCTTTCGTACGGCGCTCGGATTCAGGCATCGTCACCGCATTTTTCTCGAGTGACTCCTGCAAGGTCTGCAGTTGTTTGGCAAGACGCTGAAGATCCTGATCGCGCTTGGAAAACTCCGTTTCGATCTTCTTGGCTGCTTTAACGGCGGTAGGTGCATCACGGAAAATACGCTGGGTATTGACGTAACCAACCTTTAGTGTCTCTGATGCCGACGCATAAGACACTGGCAGCGAGGCCATCAATGCGACCAGCAACGTAGCAAATTTCGTGTTCAAGCTATCTCTCCTAGACTAAAAGGCGGTTCCCATCTGGAACTGGAAACGTTGAAGTTTATCACTATCCTGATTGTTAAATGGTTGCGCAAAACTGAATTTTAGCGGTCCAAACGGAGATATCCACGTCGCTGCCAGACCCATCGACATCCGGATTGAACCTTGGTCACATACACCACCCGTTTGGTCACATGTACTTGTTTGGGACTTCCCGTCGCCATAAACCTGGCCGGCATCAAAGAATGGCCCGAAACGCATTGATTTATCAGTACCAAAGCCAGGCAGCGGCATGGACAATTCAGCATTGAAAACGACCCGTTTGGTTCCCCCAAGCCGAACCGT
>CAIVZW010000182.1 GCA_903910495.1 uncultured beta proteobacterium | reverse complement strand
CCCCCATTCTGGCGATGACCGCCAATGCCTTTGCCGAGGATAGGGCACGCTGCCTTGAGGCCGGGATGAATGATTTCATTGCCAAGCCGTTTAACCCGGATGGGCTTTACGCGATTTTGCTCAAGTGGCTGGAGCGACGTTCTGATGACTCGAATGATCGCCGTGACTGGAATAAACGCAGCGGTGATTGAAGCAGACGTCTGGTCGGGCTGAAGCCCGACCCACAATACTCCCCCCAACTACGTAGTTCCCGCAGTTTTCTGTGGAAACTACGGATGTACACGAAGAAAAATTTCTGCAATTATGAGTCATGGTTTTAAGGGGCACCGTTTCCACAATGGGAGAAGAAGCACTATGAGTACAATCATGCTGGTTGACGATTCGGCCACCATTCTATTGAGTGTTTCGAGCATTCTGAGCAAAGCCGGTTACGCGGTGGAGAAAGCCGCCAATGCCGAAGCGGCGCTGCAGAAATTCAATACGGGCGTCAAGGCTGATCTGCTGATCACAGATCTCAACATGCCCGGCATGAACGGCATCGAACTGATCCGGGAAGTACGCAAGCTCCCGGCCTACAAGTTCATGCCGATTCTCTTCCTGACCACCGAGTCGCAGCAAAGCCGCAAGCTCGAGGCCAAGGAAGCCGGCGCCTCCGGCTGGATTGTCAAGCCGGCCACCGCCGACGAACTGCTCAACACCATCAAGCTCGTCCTCAAGTAAGGATCGGGAATGAAATCCGTGAAAAGAACGCCGTGGCAACAGTTTAACCTCCGCTTGCTACTTGTCCAGTTCATCACCATAGTGCTCATCGCATTGCTCGTTTTTCTGCTGCACGGCTGGTTCCACGACGAGCTTTCCGCCGCACTCGCTATCAGCAACCGCGTGCTTGATACGGTTGCTACGCTGTGCGTTATGCTGTGCTTCGTCGTACTGCAACGCAGCCTCTCTTCGATCTACTTCCACGATGCCTATCTGGGCATGCAGAAAGAGCTGCAGGACATGCGTCCGCACTGCCCGGCCAACAAGATCTGCAAGCGTGTCGCCATGCCCGAACTGCGGGAAATTCCGACCTTCAACCGGATGCTCGTCAGCCAGTTGCAGAGCGTGACCGAGCAGACCGAGAAGGCCGCTTTTGATATCACCACGCGCCTGCAGACCATCGACGAGGTGGTCACCGAACTGCAGCAGTTCGTCTCGGTCGCCAACGCAGAATCCGCAGGCAGCCTGAGCGACTCCGAGGCCAGGGTGGCCAGCAACAAGACGCTGATTGTTCACCTGGAAAACTTTGTCCAGCAACGCATCCGGGAGTCCGAGCAGGACGCCAAGAGCAGCGCCGAAGTCGTCGACAAGACCCGTTCCCTGAAGTCGCTGGTCGAACTCATCCGCCACATCGCCGGGCAAACCAACCTGCTGGCGCTCAATGCGGCCATTGAAGCGGCACGTGCCGGCGAAGCCGGGCGCGGCTTTGCCGTGGTCGCTGACGAAGTACGCAAACTCTCGCACGAAACGGAGACGGCGGTGCAGAAAATCGACGAGGGCATTCTCGCCGTGACCCGCATCATCGAAAACCAGTATAAGGACAAGCTCGCCCACTCGCACATCGAAGAAGAACGCAAGACGCTCGGAACCTTTGCCGAACAGCTCGGCACGCTGGGCGACAGCTACGGGCAGCTATCGCAGCGGGAGAAGGAAATTCTCGAGCGCATCGGCACCAGCAGCAACCGGCTGTCCGAAATGTTCATGGACGCACTGGCCAGCGTGCAGTTCCAGGACATCACCCGGCAGCAGATCGGCCAGGTCATCGACGGCATCGGGCACATCGACACCCATACGCAGACCGTCGCGGGTCTGCTCGAACGCGCCGAGAACTACGCCAGTGGCGACCCCGACATCAAGCCGCTGAAGGAAGGATTCAAGCAGTTGTACTCAGCCTACGTGATGGATGAGCAGCGCGATGTGCATCGCCAGGCGCTGGCAGGCACGGACAAATCGGCCACGACAGCACGTCCCGCCAAGAGCAAAAAAGTCGAGTTGTTTTAATTCGTACCGGAGTATTGACCATGACCAACAGCCACAGGCTTTCCCTGACCGAAGATCTCACCATCTACCACGCGCTCGAACAGAAAGCGAACCTGCTCGATGCCCTGGCGGCCACTACCGAACTAGAACTCGATCTGCTGCAGGTTGGCGACATCGACACCGCCGGCCTGCAACTGCTGATCCTGCTCAAAAAGGAAGCGCAGCGAACCGGCAAGCGGGTGGCCATCGTCGCCCACAGCCAGGCCGTGCGCTCGGTCATTGATTTCTGCAACCTGGCCGCCGAGCTGGGTGATCCGCTGGTCATCCCGGCGGCCGAGTCAGCATGATGAACAATACGTACCGCCCTAACGTCATCCCGGGTCAAGCCCGGAATGATGGCGCATTTTTCTTCCGTCATCCCGGCGCAGGCCGGGATCCAGTCGGTTCTCCAGAAGCCTGGCTCTGCATTCCCTGCGGTCAGATTCCGGGTCGAGCCCGGAATGACGGCGCATTTGAGATGCGTGCTTACGGAAATGAATAAGGGAGAATCAAATGGATGAACTGACCACAGTCTATATTCAGGAAAGCCGCGAACAACTCGCCGCGATGGAAGCCGGCCTGTTGCGGCTTGAGCAGCAACCTGACGACAGCGACAACATCAACGGCATCTTCCGCGCCGCGCATACCATCAAGGGCGGCGCCGGCGTTGTCGAATGCCACTTCATCGTCTCCTTTACGCACCTGGTCGAGAACCTGCTCGACGCGCTGCGCAACGGCGACATCGCCGTCAGCGGCCCGCTGGCCACGCTGCTTTTTGAATGCTGTGACCACATGGGCAGCCTGGTCGATGTGCTCGCCGCACAAGCGCCGGAACCCGAGGCCGGCCTGCTCGCACGCGGCGAGGCGCTGACCTTGCGCCTGAAGAGCATTCTCGAAGCCAACAAGGAGTCCTCGAGCACGCCCGGAAACTCCAGCCTGACCGTGCATGACAACACGGTCGAGGTCGAAACTTCCGGCGGCGGCGTCGTCAATACCGACAGCTGGCACATCTACGTGCGTTTCGGCAGGAACGTCCTGCGTGGCGGCATGGATCCGCTGTCCTTCATCCGCTACCTGGGCGGTCTGGGCGAAATCATCGGCATCGAAACTATCGCCGACGCCATGCCGCCGGCCGCCGAAATGGACCCCGAGTCCTGCTACATGGGTTTCGAGATCCGTCTGCAGACCAAGGCCTCCAAGGCCGACATCGAGCGCGTCTTCGATTTCGTGCGCGATGACTGCGCGCTGCGCATCCTGCCGCCGCACAGCAATGTCGCCGACTACCTCCAGCACATCAGGGAACTGCCGGAAGACACCATGCGCCTGGGCGAAATGCTGGTGCGCTGCGGCGCACTGACGCAGGCCGAAATCGATCAGGGCCTGCACGAGCAGAACGCCTCGGCAGCCAGCGCAAAGGCCAACGACCAGCCGGCCACGCCGCTGGGCGAAATCCTCATCGAAAACAAGGTTGTACACAAGGAAATCGTCGACGCGGCCATTGCCAAACAGACCCAGACCGTCGACAAGAAAGCGCGGGATTCGCAGCTCGTGCGCGTCCATGCCGACAAGCTCGACCAGCTCATCGACCTCGTCGGCGAACTGGTCATCGCCGGCGCTTCGGCCAATCTGCTCGCGCTCAAGAGCAGCCAGAGCGATCTCGTTGAAGCCACCTCGATCCTCTCGCGGCTGGTCGAAAGCATTCGCGACTCGGCGCTGCAACTGCGCATGGTGCAGATCGGCGACACCTTCACGCGTTTCAACCGCGTGGTACGGGATGTTTCCAAGGAACTCGGCAAGGAAATCGAACTGGTGATCAGCGGCGCCGAGACCGAACTCGACAAGACCGTCGTCGAAAAGATCGGCGACCCGCTGATGCACCTGGTGCGCAACTCGCTCGATCACGGCATCGAGCCGGCGGCGCTCCGCCTCGAACGCGGCAAGCCGGCCTGCGGTCGCGTCTCGCTCAATGCCTTCCACGATTCGGGCATCATCGTCATTCAGGTTTCGGATGACGGCGGCGGCCTCAACCGCGAAAAAATCCGCGCCAAGGCCATCGAGCGCGAACTGATCCAGCCCGGCGATACGCTGACCGACAACGAAATCAGCAACCTCATTTTCGAGCCGGGTTTTTCGACCGTGGAAAAAGTATCCAATCTCTCAGGACGCGGCGTCGGCATGGACGTCGTCCGGCGCAACATCCTGTCGCTGCGCGGCACGGTAGAAGTCAGTTCAGTTGAAGGCCAGGGTTCGACCTTCACCATCCGGCTGCCGCTGACCCTGGCCATCATCGACGGTTTCCTGGTCGGGATCGAGAAGGCGTCCTACGTCATCCCGCTCGATTCGGTCGTCGAGTGCATCGAACAGAAGAACC
This sequence comes from uncultured beta proteobacterium, assembly GCA_903910495.1. The sequence continues at coordinate 518 of CAIVZW010000182.1, read as the reverse complement.
TCACCGGCGACCGCAACTTTCTCAATCTGCGCGGCGAGGCGCTGCCCTTCATCCGCCTGCGCGACATTTTCGAAACGGAAGGCCAGGCGCCGGCACGCGAAAGCATCGTCGTCGTCCAGTTTTCAGGGCGGCGTGCCGGCATCGTGGTCGACCAGCTGATGGGTGAATTCCAGACCGTCATCAAACCGCTCGGCCGCATGTTCGCCCATCTGCGCGGCATCGGCGGCTCGACCATTCTCGGCAGCGGTGAAGTCGCCCTCATCCTCGATGTCGGAGCACTGGTGCAAATCGTCACCCGCTCCGAGGAAGATCGCCTGTTGCCACACCGGCACAGCACATCGTTTTCAGCAGCAAACAATTCATCAGCAGTTCAATTAGGGAGGTAGTTCATGTTCAAGAATCTGAAAATCGGCGTCCGTCTCGGGATAGGCTTTGCTTCAACTCTGGCCTTCCTGATCATCATTGCAACAGTCAGTTATCTGCGCGTCGGCGCACTCGGTGACGAAGTTGAACTACTG
>CAIVZW010000181.1 GCA_903910495.1 uncultured beta proteobacterium | reverse complement strand
CGAAGACGTCTCGTATACGGCGGGCAGGCTTGCGGCAGAGACAATTTTCATTGATGCGGCTTATGTCAATGACCGCCTCGCCGAGTTGTCACAGAATGAAGATTTGTCGCGCTACGTGTTGTAGGGTTGGTCGTTGCGGTCTGTGCAAGGGGTTCAGGGCACGAGGGGTTCGAATAGTTCACGCGCAAAATCGGAACCGGGGATAATTGCACAACCCCAATGAGACAAGCCGGCATGTTGCCGGCTTGTTTATGTGCGCCTGAAGTACGGCGAATGGCTCTTAGTTTTCGATCCGCATGCTGTAGAAGCTGCGATAGACGAAGGTCAGATTCAGCATCAGGAAGATGGCAGCCAATACCCAGGCAAGGTTTTGCTGTCCTTGCGCGACAAGACCGACGGCCATTTCGACAGCCAGCAGACCGAACAGGGTAGTGAACTTGATGATCGGGTTCATCGCCACGGAAGACGTGTCCTTGAACGGATCGCCCACGGTGTCGCCGATAACGGCCGCTTCGTGCAGCGGTGTGCCCTTGGCACGCAACTCGGTTTCAACGATCTTCTTGGCGTTATCCCACGCACCGCCGGCGTTGGCCATGAACACAGCCTGATAGAGGCCGATGATGGCCAGCGAGATCAGGTAGCCGATAAAGAAGAAGGGCTCGATGAAGGCGCAAGCCAGGGTGCCGAAGAAAACGGCCATGAAAATGTTGAACATGCCCTTTTGCGCATACTGCGTGCAGATGGCCACAACCCGCTTGCTGTCTTCGACATTGGCCTTGGTCGATCCTTCGTCAAGTTTCATGTTGAGCTTGATGAATTCAACCGCACGATAGGCACCGGTCGATACGGCTTGTGTTGACGCGCCGGAGAACCAGAAAATCGTGGCCCCGCCGGAGATCAGGCCGAGCAGGAAGGGCGGATACAGCATCGATAGATTGTTGACATGTTCAGTCAATCCGTTGGTGAGCAGCATGATGATGGAGAACACCATGGTGGCAGCGCCGACCACGGCCGTGCCAATCAGCACCGGCTTGGCGGTGGCTTTGAAGGTGTTGCCGCAACCGTCGTTTTCTTCAAGCAGTTCCTTGGCTTTTTGAAAGTTCAGGGTGATGCCGAAAGAATCCTTCACTTCCTTTTCGATACCGGGAATCTGTTCGATGGTGGACAGTTCATAAACCGACTGTGCATTGTCAGTTACTGGACCATAGCTATCGACAGCGATGGTCACCGGACCCATGCCGAGGAAACCGAAGGCCACCAGACCGAACGAGAAGACGGCGGCCATGATGCCGGCCTTGGCCGGATCCGGGTTGATGACCAGCGACAGATCGCCCTGCGATACCAGGTAGGCACCCGTCATCAGCGAGACGATGACCAGACCCATCCAGAATGCGGAGAAGTTACCGGCAGTGAGGCCGGCCAGAATGTTCAGGCTGGCGCCGCCTTCGCGGGAAGCGGTAACGACTTCACGAACGTGACGGGAATGTGTCGAAGTAAACACTTTCACCACTTCCGGGATGATCGCGCCGGCCAGAGTGCCGAAGGTAATGATCAGCGAGAGTTGCCACCAGAGATTGGCATAAACCACGCCGCCGATCGAAATGTTGCCGATCAGGACCTTGGAGATGATGAACGTGATGATCAGCGAGACAATCGAAGTAACCCAGACCAGCGAAGTCAGCGGTGCTTCAAAATTGAAGTGAACTGATTCGCCGTACTTGGCCTTCATGACAATTTCGTTGCCAATGTAGGAAATGCCGGAAGCAATGATCATCATCACGCGCATGACGAAGATCCAGACCAGAAGCTGGACCTGTACGGCGGCTTCGGGCACAGCCAGCAGGATGAAGCTGATCAGGGCAACACCGGTTACGCCGTAGGTTTCAAAGCCGTCAGCCGTCGGGCCCACGGAATCGCCGGCGTTGTCTCCGGTGCAGTCAGCGATGACCCCGGGGTTGCGCGGGTCGTCTTCCTTGACCTTGAACACGATCTTCATCAGGTCGGAACCAATGTCGGCAATCTTGGTGAAGATGCCGCCGGCAATGCGCAGGGCCGCAGCGCCAAGCGATTCGCCAATGGCGAAGCCGATGAAACACTTGCCGGCCAGTTCGGGCGATACGAAAAGCAGGATGCCGAGCATGATCAGCAGTTCGGTCGAGATCAGCATCATGCCGACGGAAATGCCGGATTTCATCGGGATGGCGTACACCGGGAAAGGCTTGCCTTCCAGCGAGGCGAAGGCGGTGCGGCTGTTGGCCAGAGTGTTGATGCGGATGCCGAACCAGGCAACGCCAAAAGAGCCGGCGATACCGACGAGCGAAAAAGCCAGAATCAGACCGACTTCCGAGGCCGCCATGTGCTGAACCCAGCCGAAGTAGGCGACGATGATCACGCCGATGAAGACTTCCAGGAGGAGGATGAACTTGCCTTGGGTGATCATGTAGGTCTTGCAGGTTTCGTAGATTATTTCGCTGACCTCGGCCATCGAACGATGTACCGGCATGGCCTTGACCTGGCTATAGATCACGGCACCGAAGATCAGACCGGCCACGCAAACAATCAGACCGTAGGCCAGCAAGTTCCAGCCGGACATGCCGCCGACGAAACTGGCAAGTGCTACGTCGTTCAGATTCGGCAGTACCAGGTTGGCTTCGGAACTGGCGAATGCGAGCTGCGATGCCGAACCGAGCAGCAGTGCTGAAAACCAGAGCATTACAGCATGGATCACGCTTGGCAATTTTGCCGTGCCGGGCGTGGATGACGGGCTGGAGTGTTTCATTGCTGTTTCCTTCTAATGGTAATAATCAACAAAAATCAGCGAACCATAATCTCTGGCAATTCGTTCATCTGGCTGCACTGTCTGACCTGCCTGCCGCTGAACGCTCGCCGGACGAGAGAACTGGGTTGTCAAGTGAATGTGTTTGGCGATGCTCCGAATGGAAGTTCTCTGGCGCGAACCAGACCGCCATTCAAGACAGAAAAGTGCCACATTCCATTGTTTTTTTCGGGGCAAAAAAGTGGGGGTAGTTTTTAAACCACCTCCCCCATTTGCTATATTACCAAACGCTCCCCAAGTTGGCCAATGGTGAGCTGTTTTTTGGGAATCTGTATTCGGCGCATATCCCGGTCTTTGCTGGAACAATCGATGTCCTTGAGCAGATATTCGGCAGAGAAATAGGCCGCTGAACAGGATACTCAGGAGAAGAATTCATCCAGCAGGCGGGCGAGTGCTTCCGGCTGATCGTGGTGAATATTGTGTCCGCAGTCGTCGATCAGAATTTCACGCACATTGGCAAAACAGGCCATGCGCTCCCGATAGTCATCCGTGCGGGCAGCGAACTGTTTCATGATGACTGAATCGCGTCCGGCGACCCAGAGCGTGGAGGCGGATACTCGGCGCCAGCAGGCCTTGGCTTCCTCGAGTGGATAGAGTACCGGGCTGATCCAGCGATGCCGGGGGTCGGCGGCAAAGACGAAGCCGTCTCCGTCAGCGAGCAAGGAATGCTGGGCAAGGAAGGCGGCGCGTTCGGGCGTAAGTCGCGGATTGTCATTGGATAGCCGTGCCGCGAATTCTTCGCGCTGCATGTAATGACGAAACCTCGAATCGTTGTCACGAATCTGTTGCAGCCATTTCTCGAAACGTGAAGGTGTTTCCCCGGGTGCCAAAACCCAGAGAGCAAATCCTTCCAGATTGGCGAAACGGGAAACCCGTTCGGGCCGTATGCCGGCGTAAAGACTGGCCACAATGCCGCCCAGGCTGTGCCCGGCGATGAACGCGGGTTGTCCCGGTGAACAGATGTCAAGCAAGGCATCAAGGTCGGCGATGTAGTCAGGGAACCAGTAAGCCCCTTCATTCCATTGCGAAAGACCGAATCCGCGCCAGTCGGGTGCGATGACGCGCCAGTTGCCCTGCAGGACATCGATGACGAACTGGAACGAGGCGCCCACGTCACCCCAGCCATGCAGGAAGAAAAGCGTCGGTGCATCGTCTTCGCCCCAGATCCGGAGATGATGGCGGCGTTCGCGTAGAGTAATAAATTCGGAGCGGAAAGGCTGCACGACTCAGGCTGCTTTAAGCGCGTGTTGAAGCACGGGTGCTTCGCGGATCGGCAGGTTGACCAGCGCCGCGAGGCCTGCCAGCGCCATGTCGGCGTACCACATCCACGTATAGTCGCCAAATCGGGTAATCGAGAGGCCGCCCAGCCAGGCGCCGAGAAAACCGCCGATCTGGTGTGAAAGCAGGGTCAGGCCAAAGAGCGTGCCAAGGTAACGTACCCCAAACAGCTTGCTGACGATGGCGGCAGTCGGTGGCACGGTGGCCAGCCAGGTAAAGCCGAGACCGGCGGCAAAAATGTAGAAGGTCAGATCGGTTCTCGGCGAGGCCAGATACAGCGCAATCATCAGCGCGCGCGAACCATACATCCAGAACAGCACGTATTTGCTGCGGTAGCGAGCAACACAGGCGCCGGCGTAGAGGCTGCCAGCGATGTTGGACGCTCCGAT
>CAIVZW010000180.1 GCA_903910495.1 uncultured beta proteobacterium | reverse complement strand
TGGCCGGGCTGCAGATCTGCGGCGCCGGCGGTGCCGACATCACCGTCCGCCCCCTGAGTATCACCTATTCCGGCCAGCTCGATTCGCCGGGCCGCAGCAGCACCCTGATGCTCTCGGCCGCCGGCAATCTGGGCGGTGGGCCAAACAGCAGCCAGTCCGACTTCACGACCAGCCGGCTCGATGCCAAGCAAAATTACACGGTGTTTCGCGGTGGTCTGAGCCATCTGCGCAGCGTTGGCGATGACTGGCAACTGCGTACCGCGCTCAACCTGCAATACACGCGCGATGCCCTGGTCGCCGGCGAACAGTTCGGGCTGGTCGGTTCCACCGCCGTGCGCGGCTTCCATGAACGCGTCGTCACCGCCGACACCGGCTACTACGGCACCGTCGAAGTCTTCACTCCCGACTTGGCGGCGGCGCAAGGCATGCCCGGCAACCTGCGCCTGCTCGGCTTCTACGACTTCGGACACGGCAACTTCAACAAGACCGAACCGGGAACCTACAACAAGACGAACATGGCCAGCGTCGGCGTCGGCCTGCGCTATGCGCTGGGACGCAGTGCGTCGATCCGTGCCGACATGGCGCGGGTTGTCGACAGTGGTCCGCAGGATACGGAAGTGGCCGGAGCCTGGTACGGCCATATAGGGCTGGTTATCAGCTATTAATTTTCATCAATGCAGTTAAGGGTCGCTTGCTGTTCAGACCCTTGGTGAAGGATGGATATTATGAAAAAGCACAGGGAACCCACGGTTTTTAAACCCAAGGCGCTGGCGCTGGCGGTAGCCGGCTGTTTCTGTCTCGGTCAGGCGCTGGCCAATCCGGTCGGCGGGCAGGTGGTTGCCGGGAGTGCAAGTTTCGCCACAGTGGGCACTACGCTGACGGTCACCAATTCGCCCGGCGCCATCATCAACTGGCAAGGCTTCTCGATCGGGGCCGGCGAACTCACCCGCTTCAACCAGATATCGGCCGCCAGTTCAGTGCTCAACCGGGTCATCACCAGCAACCCCTCGCAACTGTTTGGCACCCTGAGTTCCAACGGGCGGGTGTTCCTCATCAACCCGGCCGGCATCCTGGTCGGTACCGGCGCGGTGATCGATACCGCCGGTTTCGTCGGCTCCACGCTCAACCTGTCCAACGCCGACTTCCTCGCCAACAGGCTGAACTTCACCGAAACCCCCGGCGCCGGCAAGGTCGAAAACTACGGCAGCATCAGCACCCCGACCGGCGGTTCGGTCTACCTCATCGGCACGCAGGTGGAGAATCACGGCATCATCAACACCCCGCAAGGTGAAGTCCTGCTCGCGGCCGGCAAGACCGCCCAACTGATCGACACCGCGACGCCGGGTGTGCGCGTCGAAATCACCGCCGACAGCGAGCAGGCGCTCAATCTCGGGCAGGTCCTGGCCGATTCCGGGCGCATCGGCATGGTCGGCGCCCTAGTCAGGAACAGCGGCAAGATCTCGGCCAGCAGCGTCACCAGCGAAGGCGGGCGCGTCTTCCTCAAGGCCACGCAGGACGCCTACGTCGACAAGAATGCTTCCATCGAAGCCACCGGTACCCAAGGCGGCCAGGTCGATGTGCTGGGCAATCGTGTGGCCCTGCTCGATCAGGCCCGCATCGACGTCAGCGGGACGCAGGGTGGAGGAACGATCCGGGTCGGCGGCGACTACCCGGGCAAGAATGCCGACGTGCAGAACGCTACCATCAGCTACGTCGGCAAGGACGTAAAACTGAACGCCGATGCCACCGAACAAGGCAGCGGCGGCAAGGTCATTGTTTGGGCCGACGACATCACCCGCTTCTACGGTGACATTACCGCCAAAGGTGGCGCGCAATCGGGCAACGGCGGCTTCGTCGAGGTTTCCGGCAAGCGTTACCTGGATTTCCAGGGCATGGTCAATACCTCAGCGGCGCAGGGCCTGACGGGGACTCTGCTGCTCGATCCTTCGAATATCACTATCGTAGAGTCCAGTGACAATATGTCAGGAGCGGGTACAGACGAAGATCCTTTCGTTGGAAATGCCCAAAATTCTGCATTGGGTGTTGGCGCACTTACTGGTGTTCTGGCTGAAACTAACGTGACCGTGGATGCATCAGGGGGGTACGGTTGTGAAGGTTCCTGCCCAGATGGAAATATTACTGTGGCAGCTGACATCTTTTGGGCCAGTACTAAGCAATTGACATTGAAGACGGGCGACTCAGGTGGAGTTGCCATCTATAAACCGATAACTGCTGAAGCGGGCGCACTCAAGCTGCAAGCAGGTTCGCTCGGGATCACGCAAAATTCAGACGGGTTAATCACTGCCAACACACTGGAAGTCATTTCGGCGGGGAGCGTCGTGCTGGATGAGGCGACCAATATGGTCAACACATTCGCCGCCAACCTGAGTGGCGGAAGTCTCGCCTTCAAGAACGGGAAGTCGCTTGAAATTGGCATCGCTGGGGACACTTCAGGAATTAGAACTGTTGGCCAGTCGGTGAACATCACCGTTACCGGCGAAAGTAAAGACCTTGTCTTGGCTGAGGGGATTAACGCTGGTTCCGGTGCTTCCGCTAACATTACGCTGAAGGCGACGGGTAATGTGAGTCAGGTAGACTCAGTCGGTGATATTTCCGGCAACAAACTGACCGTGAGTGCCGGTACGGGCATCTATCTGCCCGGTCACAATGCCGTATGGCATACGTGTGAATGTGAAGGTGGAGGCTATTATACCTACACCGGAAACAGTGTTCCGACCATCGAACTGGATTCATATTCCGGAGACATTTTTTATCAAGGCGATACCAACCTGACGGTTAAAGCAGCCTCAACGAACGGCAGCATCGCCCTGTTTTCGTTGTGGGGGGCGCTTTCGGTACCGGGCACGATCAGCGCCGGAACCGGCGATGTCTGGCTGGCGGCATACGATTGGATTGAGCAAACGGTTGACAGTACCACCGGGTCGATCAGCGGTGGCTTGCTGAGAACAGACAGCTATGGCGGGACGCGCCTTGCCGGCGACAATAGGGTGACCGGTTTCACCGCAACCAACTATGGTGGCGGAAATATCAGGCTGAACAACACGGCCGATACTCTGACGACACAGGCTATCACTCAGGCCGAAGGCGGCAATGTCAGAATCAACAATGTTGGCGCCATCACCGTGGCGGATTGGATTCAAACCGACACCGGCAATATTTCGCTCACGGCGACCGGCACGGTTACCCTTGGGGACCTTGAGTCATCCCGGATCGGACTGCAAGCTGGAAGTGGCGGTGAATACAACGGCGGCAAGATCAAGATAACGGCTGGAGCAGGCAGCGACATCGTGCTCAACAATATCGATGTCTATAGTGGTGATTTCGGTTACGGCAGCGGCAAGATCAAACTGGCGGCCGGGGGTAATATCACTCTGAATTCGTCAGCCATCACGACCGAAGGCAAGGCCGTTCTGCAGGCCGGCAGCAAACTGACCGTCGATGGCGACAGCTCCATCAGTGCCTACAAGATCACGCTGGCGGCTGATCGCATGGATCTGGCTGGCAGAGTCGACGCCCTCACGGATGGGACCGTATGGCTCAAGCCCTTTACGGCGGGTCGGGCCATCGATCTGGGGTCCTTTGGCGATGCCCAGGACAGTAACTTCCTGGAGCTTTCCCAGGATGAACTGAATCATGTGAGTGCCACCGGTGACGGCAAGTTGCGCATCGGCGACTCGACGTCGGGCATCCTCAATATCAGCGCCCCGATTACGATCGCGCCCGCGCCGTCCGGTGAAATCATAGCCTTCGGCGAAGAAGAAGGAGGGCCCCCTTTAATCAGTACCAACAATCTGGTTCTCGAGTCGGGCACCGGCGGCGTGACCCAGTCCCCTGGCGCAACCATTGAGGCCACAAATCTGCTGGTCCGGTCGCAGGGCAGTGTCACCCTGAACGAAAACAATCAGGTGAGCGATCTGCTTGCGGCCAGGAGTGCCGGCGATTTCCGCTTCACTAACGCTCATGATTTTACAGTGGGTACGGTGAACGGCGTTTCGGGCATCAAGGCCGTCGATCATCAGGTCGATCTGCGGGCGCCCGGGTATACGATCACGGTCTACGATCCGATCAAGGCCGGCATGGGGGACATTACTCTAACGGCGGGCGGGATCGATTACTGGGCCGCTTCAAGCAGCGGCAAGACGATTTTCTTCCAGGCCACCGATGCGAGCAAGGGCATCACTCTGACGGGTGGTGAGGGTTCCAGCATGCTGGGGAATGGGCAGACGAGATCAATCACGCTGGAAACTGACAAGTTGACGCTGTCCGGCGGCCAGGCGCAGGTGAAAAACGACCCAGAACATCCTGACGACGTCGGCATCGTCATCGCCCCCTACTCGGCTGAAAGAGCCATTGTCATCGGCGAGGATGTCGGTGCTCCGAATACGCTCTACATTACCGATACCAGCATGACCACCTTCAATGCTCCCGCCCTCGTCATCGGCGCGGAAGCCGGTGCGAGTCCGATCACGGTGAATGCGTCGATTGATCGTTCAGGCAGCAAGCTGGCGCTGCTCTCAGGGGCCGCAATTACCCAGGCCGAGGGGAGTATCAGCGCTCTTGCCCTGGGTGTCTCTGCCGGGGGGTCGGTGAGCCTGGACGGTCCGTCCAACAATAACAATGTCAGCTATCTGTCCATCCGGACCACGAGCGGGGACATCAATTTTGCCAACAACGGTGGTGCACTGACCCTTGCCGCGTTGAGTGGCGGCGTTGACGACCCCGTAGCGATCAACGGCGTCAGTACTGGCAGCGGTAATATCCGGCTTTCGGCGTTGGGCAGAATTGACCTATCGTATGCGCCGGTGGTGGTGACCGATATGACCGGCACGGTGACCCTGTCTTCAGACATGGGCGACATCACGGACAGCACTGCCGGGATAAAAGTCTTCGCCTATGGCCTTGACGCCTCGGCCTACAGTGGCATTGGCTCGCTGGAGTCCCCGATCAAGAACCTCAAGACCCAGGTGTCCCGGCTGAAGGCGGTCAATAGCATGGCCAATGATGTGGCCATCGCCAACTGGGGCGCGCTGACCACCGATGACGTGACAGCGATAAGCTCCCCAGGCCAGGTTTTCATCGTGACGCACAGTCCGCTGACCATCGGTATGGCCGGAGTGACGGCTATCGGAAATGTCACGCTGGTCGCTGGTGGGCCGCCTCCGGGTGGCGCAACGGATAACCTGACCATCAATGGCAATGTCACGTCGACGTCTGGCAGCATTGCCGTGGTCGCCGGCAACAGCATTAGCATCAGCGATTCCGTTACGCTGTACGCTCCCAACGGCAGCATCGCGAGCATGTCTGGCATCAGTCCGCCCGAAGTGGGTTTGCCGCCGGACGATCAGGGGCAGATGATCAATGCACTGAAGTCCGAGACACAGCTCGGTTCTCCTCCGCTCGGCGGTCTCCCGCCACTGCACTTAGGGTCAGGCACGACAGCGGGCACGCAGACCTTCGAAGGGGGAGTCGTCGGCGGCGAAGAGCCCGACACATTTGGTTCGCAAGGGAGCACGGGAAATGGACAGAGTGGCAGACGCGGCGGAAAACCGGGTCAGTGCAGGGTCTGACATGAGAACATCACTCTTGGTATTGCTTTGCGGCGTCCTGTATTGCAGCACCGCACTGGCAGGCGAAGCCGACGTCGGCTCGGTGACCCATCTCTCTGGCGCGTTCTCGGTCAAACGGGCCGATGGCACCGTCAAGTTGCTCTCGGTCAAATCGGACGTGCAGGAAGGCGATGTCCTGATCACCGCAGCCGATACCTACGCGCGCATCAAGTTCGTCGATGGCGGTGAGGTCGTGTTGCGCCCCGAGACGCAGTTCAAGGTCGAAAAATATGCCTTCAACGAAAGCGACGCAAGCAAGGACAGTGTCATTCTGGGGCTGCTCAAGGGCGGGTTGCGTGCAGTTACCGGACTGATTGGCAAGCGCTCGCGCGACCAGGTCGGCTATACCACCTCGGTGGCGACCATCGGGATTCGCGGAACCAACCACGGCATGCTGCTATGCAACAACGACTGTGGCGGAATCCATACCCCGTCCGGCAATCCGCCGCCCAATGGGTTGCATGTGGACGTGGCGCAGGGCGAGATCGTGGTCACCAACCAGGGGGGATCGCAGCAGTATAGCGCCGGTCAATTCGGCTTCGTCGGCGGGCTGCACACCCCACCGGTGCATGTTCCTCCGGGGCAGGGCATTCAGGTCACCATGCCGCAATCCATTGCCAACAACAACGCCGGGGGCCGTAGCCCGGACGGTGCGAACGGCGATACATCCTGCGCGTTCTAGGACGGCCGGTTTGGCGAGTGCCTGGCCCTCACCCCAACCCTCTCCCGCGGGGAGAGGGAGTGAGCACCCTTCTCCCCGCGGGAGAAGGCTCCTGAGCAAGCGGAGGAACTTCGCCAACTGGAGGAATTGCTCGGCGCGAAGCGTTATTCCGAAGCAGAGGCGTGTGCGGCAGAGCTGACCGGCCAGTATCCCGATTGCGCTGCCGCCTGGAAGGCGCTGGGCCTTTCCCGATTCATGCAGGGTAAGGACGCGCTGCTGGCGCTGCAGCACGCGGCGCGACTATTGCCCGAGGAGGCCGGGGCGCAGCATGACCTCGGCGTTGCGGCAAGGCTTGCGCGTGCAGGTGCTGGCGTCGCCGCTGTTTGACGCGCCACGCTTTGCACGGCACTTCGAGGCGGCCTTGCGCGGCATGTGGGCCGCGTGGTGCGAGAGGCAGGACTATCAGTTGCGGCGCTGATACAGCGCGAAGGAAAAGGCCAGTCCTGTGCTGCCGCGCTGTGCCTGGCGCGAAATCTCTTCCCACTCATTGGGCAGAACTTCCGGGAAGCACACGTCCCCGGCAAAGCTTTCCTCGATTTCGGTCAGGTAGAGCCGGTGGGCCAGCGGCATCGCTTGCCGGTAGAGTTCGGCGCCACCGATGACGAACACTTCGGCGGCATCTCCGGCCTTGAGAATTGCCTCTTCGAGCGAAGCGGCAAGGGTCGCCTCTGGCGCCTGATACGCCGGGTTGCGGCTGACCACGATGTTGTGCCTGCCGGGGAGCGGGCGGAACGAGTCGGGCAGCGACTCCCAGGTCCTGCGCCCCATGATCACCGGCTTGCCGCGTGTCGTTTCGCGAAAGTGCCGCATGTCCTCGGGCAGGTGCCAGAGCAACTGGTTGTCCTTGCCGATGACGCGGTTTGCGGCGACGGCGGCAATCAGCGAGACCCTGGTCTGGTGCGGTTTCATCAAACCGCCACGGGCGCTGCGATGTGCGGGTGCGGGTCGTAGCCTTCGAGCGTGAAGTCTTCAAAGCGGAAGGCGAAGATGTCCTGCACGTCCGGATTCAGGCGCATGAGCGGTAGCGGGCGGATGTCCCGCGATAACTGCAGGCGGACCTGGTCGAAGTGATTGCTGTAGAGATGCGCGTCGCCGAAGGTATGCACGAAGTCGCCGGGGCGATAGCCGCAGACCTGCGCCAGCATCAGCGTGAGCAGGGCATAGGAGGCAATGTTGAAGGGCACGCCAAGGAAGATGTCGGCGCTGCGCTGGTAGAGCTGGCAGGAGAGCCTGGGCCGCGGGTCGGCGTCACCGGTTGCCGCCGGGGCCACATAAAGCTGGAATAGTGCGTGGCAGGGGGGCAGAGCCATGCGCTCGACATCGCCGGGGTTCCACGCGCTGACCATGTGCCGGCGCGAGTCCGGGTTATTCTTCAGACCTTCGACGAGCCGGGCGATCTGGTCGATTTCGCGCCCGTCGGCCGTTTTCCAGTGACGCCACTGGTGGCCGTAGACCGGGCCGAGATCGCCGTTTTCGTCGGCCCATTCGTCCCAGATGCGCACCCCGTTGTCTTTCAGGTAGCGGATGTTGGTGTCGCCCTGCAGGAACCACAGCAGTTCGTGGATGATCGAGCGCAGATGCAGCTTTTTCGTGGTCAGCATCGGAAAGCCGGCGTCGAGATCAAAGCGCATCTGCCAGCCGAATACCGAGCGCGTGCCGGTTCCGGTGCGGTCGGACTTGGGGGTGCCGTGTTCGTAGACATGGCGCATCAGGTCAAGATACGGCTTCATACATTTGCATGGTAGTTGGACTGCAGTGAATTGTAATGGATTGGGCTGTTCCCCTGCCTGTTTTCTCGACCAGCGATTGGCGGTGCCTGTCGTCTGACCGACGGCAATGTCTCCTGACTTGCAGCTTTTGGCCGGGGCTATATACTATTTGGATACTCTCTCTCACTTTTCCCGCTGGCCGGGATTCAGGATGGGTCGTCATGGTGCTGAATTTTTTTTCGTCGCGTCCGGATCATCCGCTGGCTGACGCCAAGGAGCTCCGGCGGGTGATCGCCGAGCTGCCGCTGGACAATGCGTTCAAGGCGGTCGATGAGATCTACGGCTGGTTCGGCTCCCTGCAGCCGGCCGGTGATTTCCGGGTTGATCAGTTCTTTGACGTGCTGCGCCAGCTCGACGACGCGGCGCAGCCGCACATCCGCCGGCTGTCAAGGGACTACCTGCATGCTCCC
>CAIVZW010000179.1 GCA_903910495.1 uncultured beta proteobacterium | reverse complement strand
GAAGGCGCTGTTCGATGCGCAACACGTTGATCTGATCTTCCACGACTGCGGCGAATTGACGCCGGAGATGATCAAGTCATTTGCCGTGCTCGACCCCGTCATCATCAGTTTCGGCAGCCCGGTCAATCTCTGGGAAGCCGAACCGCTGGTTCCCAAAACAACGGTGATCTACGGCAACTTGCCGACCAAAAGATTCTACTCCGATGAGGACGTCCCGCTTGACGGCATTCCGGCAATGGTGGCCGCCATCGAGGACAAACTGAGGGCCACCGGTCATCCCTTCATCATCTGCAGTGAGTGCGACATCCTGTCCATGCCCGGCTACGAGAAAATCATCATGGAAAAAGTCATGGCGTTCACACACTGTCACTGCAAACACTGATTCTTCAGTACAACCATCATTATTGGGGAAATCATGAATCAGGATACCGTAACGATAAGAATTGATCGTCATCATGCCTTTTGGGAAAGAAAGCCTTTAACAAAACCGCTGGTTTCCGGGCTAAAATTAATCGGATCGTAAAAGCCATTGCCCCGTTCTATAACCCTCCGGGTACCGTTCTTGTGATGATCACGTTCATCCCGAGACTCGTTATCTGGCTGCCCAAGCTGCTGATGGACATTTCGAAATAAGGGAGAGTGAAAATGCTGAGCGTCGAGGAAAAGAAGGCACGCATTGAAAAGAACCGGCGTCTTGAAGTTGTACCGGAAGTCCCATTCCTGATAGAGGTTGGCGGTTTCCATGGGAGTTTCAAGCAATTCTTTGAAAGCGACCAAGCCGAGATAGATTGGAATACCGAATACCATAAGACCCGCGAAGGGATAGACGATTACGGCATGCCCAACATCAAGCCGAACCTCGGCATCGGTATCATCGCGGCCGCGTTCGGTTGCGCCGAGACGCCCAACGATGAGGCCGATCCGTGGATCAAGGCACTCATCAAGGAAGAGAACCTTGACGACGTCCATTCCTTGAAACTCCCTGATCCGGCGACTAATCCCGTGTATCAACGGGCCTGGAAGCGGGTCGAGTTCATGCAGGAGGCCTCACCGCTGCCTCTGCGGATGATCAACGTGCCTTCTCCTCTGGTAACGGCTTCTCTCATCTGGGAATACACCTCATTCATTGAAGCCTTGATGGTCTTCCCGGACGAGGTGCATGTCCTGATGGACAAGATCACCAAGGCGACAATCGCGTATGTGCAAGAGCAGTACCGACGGATCAACAACTTGCACTCCGTGTCTCACGAAATGTGGTACGTTCCGCGCGAAGCGGGGGTGCGGGTTTCGGATGATACTGCGGCTTTGCTGTCGCCGAACCTCTACCGGGAATTCGGCGTCAAGTACAACAGCGAGATTTCCCGCGCGTTCGGTGGAATCGTCGTCCATTCGTGCGGGGATGTTCAGAACGTCGTCGCGCCGATGATGGAGATCGAAGGTCTTGCCGGTCTGGATTTCACCATCCCGCAGACCCCGAACTGGGACGTTATCAGGGACGCGGCGGCCGGAAAGACTGCCTTGTACCTCAGGCATTACTGGTGGGACCACGGCGCGGACGATGCCCAGGTGGACCTGGCCGCGTATTCGGAAAAGCTCGTCGACTTTTTCGGCCGCAAGGGACTTTTCATCCAGACATCTACGCAGACGGCCGAAGAAGCGCGAAAGCTGGGTACCCAACTGCATCGGGTCTTGTCGAAGTGAACGTAATGCGAGTTGGAAAGACAGCCCTGGTGACCGGGGCTCGTACCGTATTGAAGAAAGCGAACTTGATGAGAAAACAATGCCTGGCAACATGTTGAAACAGATCGATACAAAGCACTCATTCCGGGCTTGACCCGGATTCCGACTGAAGGAAGTGCAGAGCCAGCAGTGCGCCACTGGATTACGGTTTCGATCGACTTTTGAATATTCCCTATTCTCATACTTTCGGAAGCAGGGGCTAAATGTTAACCGTATTTCCTGCTTCCACTCACTGATCCGCAGCTCCAGAAACCCGGAACCCGTATACTTGCCGAGCAATGAACCGTTGTGTGCCAGCGGAGTCTATATTTAGCTCGAAGCAAACCGAGGTCCACGCCCATCGCTATCGTGAACACACTTGAACTGAAGATTCCGCCGCCGGTGATAGCGCTTGTTGCCGGCCTTGCCATGTGGTTGAGCGCACGCCATGTTCCTGCCCTTGCCCTTGAACTGTCAGGGCGCCTGGCGATCTGTTCAGCCCTGATCATTGCTGGAGGCGTGTTCGATATTTCAGGCCTGCTCGCTTTTCGCAAAGCAAAAACAACGATCAATCCGCTCAAGCCGGACAATACGTCGAACATGGTGATTATCGGCATCTATCGTTATAGCCGGAACCCGATGTATTTCGGTTTGCTGCTGGTACTCAGCGGTTGGGCGACGTATCTGTCGCATATCCTGCCCTTCCTGTTCCTGCCCCTGTTTGTGGCCTACCTCAACCGATTTCAGATCGCTCCCGAGGAACGGGTACTTTCCGCCAAGTTCGGCCCGGAATACTCGTCCTACAAGCAATCCGTGCGGCAATGGATTTAAGGCATCGCCCTTCCCGGTTCTCTTTTCCCTGGTCATGGCCGGCACATCGTTTATGATGGATGCCGTTAGCCAAGTCAAAGCGTTGGGTTTAAGATGGAGCCCCGAACCGGAGCTTATATTCAATGCGTTTTGTCGACGCTGATCGCTACGCAGAACTCAAGGCGACGGGCAAGCTGCCCTCGCCGAAGGGCGTTGCGTTTTCGATCATCAAGCTGTTGCAGCGTGATGATTTCCGCATCAACGATCTGGTACAACTGGTTCAGTCCGACCCGGCCATTGCCGGACGCATCCTGTATTTCGCCAATGCCGCCGCTTT
>CAIVZW010000178.1 GCA_903910495.1 uncultured beta proteobacterium | reverse complement strand
GGCTCGCTTTTCCGATGCCTGTGGTACCGAATTACCGCGCTGGATGCGCCGCAAGTTCGAGAGTCTGGGCGATGACGTCGACGCCATCCGTGCTTTCGGCCTCGATGTTGTCACCGAGTTGTGCGAACGCCTGCTGGCGGGTGGCGCGCCGGGTCTGCATTTTTACTCAATGAACCAGTCGGTGCTGACGCTGGAGATCTGCAAGCGGCTCGGGCTTTAAGGGATTTAACAGCCTGCGGAAAATTGACTGCTCAATGTCGCGACACAAACCAGACACCGGTCAACACCAGAACGGTTCCAGCCGTTTGCGCCAACGACAAGGGCTCGCCCAACAGCCACCAGCCGAAAAAAATGGTCAGTACCGGACCCAATGTGCCGATCAGCACGGTTCTCGACGGGCCAATCCGACGGATGGCCGCTGACAGCATGAATACCGGCAGCACCGTCGAAAACACGGCCATGGTGATGCCGTAGACGTAAATCGACGCCGGCTGGATGTATGCAGAAAGCGGTTTCATGATGAAGAAATGCAGTTGCGTGGCCAGTGTTGAGAAAATCATGGCCATCGCCGTAAAGCGTGCGGTTCCAAGGCGCTGAATCATCGGTGCGCTGCCCGTCAGATAGATCGCGTAGGTCAGGGACGAGCCGAAGACAAACATCCCGCCAATCAATACGGCTCCTGTTTCTCCCGAAAACCTGAGGTCGTGCACAAAGGCCAGCCCGATCCCCGTGTAAGACAGGATCAAGGCTATCAGTTCACGGCGTTCAAGCGATTTTCCCTGAAACAGCACGGCAATCAACAGGGTCAGGGTCGGATAGGTAAACAGGACAAGGCGCTCAAGACCGGCCGAAATGTATTGCAGCCCCATGAAATCCAGAATGCTCGCGCCATAGTATCCGACCAGGCCAAGCAGGAGCAAAACTGACCAGTCTCGCCGGGTCAGCGGCGGTGCCGATCGACTCGACTGAAAGCCGACCCAGACAAAGACCGGCAGGGAAAACAGCATGCGCAGCGACATCATGGTCACGGCGTCGACCGGCACGGCTTGCGGTACAGCATAGGCCAGCTTGATCAGAATCGCCTTGAACGAGAAGCCAAGCGCAGCAAGGATGGCAAGGACAACGCCGAGGCGCTCTGCAGAATGGAGTTGTAGAGGCATATACAAATTTTGTTATGGAATGATGCAGGCGGTTCGCAGGCAACAGTAAAGCAGTCTCATCGGTTTTTCAGAGGAATCGGTTTAGTCACGAACAACTGCCGGCATGGAGCAAGTCCATAAATTGCTGGGTAATCGGATTGATGGCCCGGTCACGATGAACGAGGCTGCCCCACGAGGTCAGGGTGTGCGTGAATGAATAGGGAAGTATGCGCAACAGGCCGTGTTCTTCGTAGTGAATGGCGATGGATTGCGGTATGACGGCGATCATCTCGCTGTGGGCAATCAGATTGGCAGCGATGAGAATTGATGTTGTTTCGATCAGGCCCAGTGGCAAAGCGGCATGGTGGCTGCGAAATTCCTGTTCGATCATTTCGCGCGAAGGACTGCCGCGCGGCTGCAGAATCCAGGGGAAGGCCAGCAAGGTCTTGAAATTCAGGTTCTTTTTCCTGATCTGTCGCAGCAGCGGATGCTCGCAAGCGGCAACGACCGAAATCGTTTCCTCTCCGATCGGGCGGAACAGGCAGTCCTGATTGGCCGCACTGGTTGTCTCGGGCATTCGCCCGATGACCACGTCAAGACTGCCATTGCGCAAAAGTTCGACGAGACGGTCACTGGTATCGATGGAAACCTCGATGGACAACAGTGGATAGAGTTTCTTCAAGGCGATCAGTGCATTGCTAAGGTAGGTCGGCGTTGCCACCATGATGCTGCCGACAAATAATTTGCCCGCACTGCCAAGGCGCAACTCGTGCAACTCGCGCCCGAGAGCCGACATGCTGTTGCGCAGTCCGCGAAAGGTGTTCATCACCGCCTGCCCGGCCGGATTCAGTTGCAGGCTGCGCCCTGTCCGATCAAAGAGCGCTTCGCCAAGCGCATTTTCCAGTTCATGCAGCATTTTGGTGGCGGCGGGCTGTGTCATGCCCAAATGCTGGGCCGCCAGGCGCAGGGTACGGTACTCTTGAATCGCCAGCATCAAAGCAACCTGACGCATGCGCAGACGATTCAGCAACTGCGGGATGGAACTGGATGTGGACATGCCTTAGAATCGATAACCCAGAGGAATCAATATATCAAATACTTTCAATATTCGGGGAGCAATTTGCTTGCTAGGATCGATAAGTTGTTACGAATTGCTCTATCATCACCGGATCTCTTCCGAGAGTTTTATCGCTAGCAGCCTGTCGGACTTGATGGGTCGAAGCGAAAAATATGGGAGGTGAGCGCAGTTTTTCATGGGTTTCAAGCGAATAGTTATTCTATTCGCGCAGGAACACGGGGGAAAATGAGCCACCTTCCCACATTTTGCAGCCGACTTGGTCAAGTCCGACAGGCTGCTAGAGCCCTCACATTATCGAATTTGATAGCCAGCGCGATATACGTACGAAACAAAGCGTATGGAGCGCTGAATTTTTTTTAATCAACACTGGAGAAAATCATGAAAGTACTGATCACTGGCGGCGGCGGATTTATCGGTTTCCGTCTGGCTAATACCCTGCTCAAGCGCGGCACGCTGGCCAATGCCGAAGGCAAGCAGACGCCAATTACACAAATCACCCTGCTTGACATCGCTTTCCCGCCGCAAACCGACCCGCGCCTCAAGTGCGTGGCCGGTGATCTCACCGACAAAGCGCTGCTCGCCGATCT
Source organism: uncultured beta proteobacterium (assembly GCA_903910495.1). Next base: position 3,914 of record CAIVZW010000178.1, on the reverse strand, counting down.
CCTCGGCGGTGACACGGCTTCGGTATTTCATCTGGCGTCGATCGTCAGCGGCGGTGCTGAACTCGACTTCGACCTCGGCTACAAGGTGAATCTCGACGGCACGCGCGCCCTGCTTGAAACCTGCCGCAATCAGGCACGACCGCCACGCTATGTCTTCGCCAGTACCTGCGCGGCCTTCGGCGGTGACTTGCCCGAAACAGGAGTAACCGATGCGACCACGCCCAATCCGCAAACCTCCTATGGCGCGCAGAAGGTCTGTTGCGAATATCTCACCACCGATTACAACCGCAAAGGCTTCATTGATGGACGTTCGATTCGATTGCCGACCATCTCGGTGCGCGCCGGCAAGCCCAATCTCGCGGCCTCCTCGTTTGCCAGCGGCATCATTCGCGAACCGCTGGCCGGTGTAGTTTCGCCCTGCCCGGTAAGCCCTGAAACCAGCATCTGGATTCTCTCGCCCGGCAAGGTGGTGGACGCCTTCATTCATGCCCACGATCTGCCGTCTGCGGACTGGGGGACGAATCGTGTGCTTAATCTGCCAGGCATCACCACGTCAGTGAAAGCGATGATTGACGCCCTGCGCAAGATTGCCGGCGACAAGGTGGCCGATCGTGTTGAATGGAAACCGGAAGCCCGCATTCAAGCTATCGTCAAGACCTGGCCATCGCGTTTCAGCACGGAGCGTGCCCGCAAACTGGGCTTCGTTGCCGACACGAGTGTCGAGAACATCATCGGCGATTACATCAAGGAACAGGGCATCAAGGTTTAAACTTTTGGAGAATCAGCAATGACGACAACAAGCAAGCCGCGCAACCGCGATAACTGGCCGATTGCCGCGGCCATGGTGACTTTCCCGGGCACCCTGCCGGATGGCAGTTCGGTGCAGAACCAGTCGGTCGAGGGCTGGGCCAAGACCTTGAGCCAGGTTGTAAACGCCGGTTTCACCGAACTCGATCCGACCGACAGCTGGCTGTGCCTGGCCGACCTCTCGCCCGAGCGCAGGCGCGAATTCATGGCGCTGACCAAGTCCATCGGCCTCTCCATCCCGGCGATCTCGACGGCGCGGCGCAGCGTCATCGATCCCGAGCGCGGCGACGAGCATCTGGCCTACAGCCATCGCCTGCTCGAGACGGCTGCGGAAATCGGCTGCGAAGCCGTTTCCTTCGGATTGTTCGGGCCTTTGACCCCGGCTCAGAAAGCCGAACTCTGGTTCTGGACTGCCGACGGTGTCAAGAATCCCGACGATCCGGTCGTCTATCAAAAGGCGGTCTCGCGCATCCGTGAACTCGGCAAGCACGCCGAACAACTCGGACTCGAAGTTTCGCTCGAAATGTACGAAGACACGTATATCGGCACCGCCGATGGCACGGTGAAATTCCTGAACGACGTCGATGTGCCCTGCGTCGGCGCCAACGCCGACATCGGCAACCTCGTGCGTCTGCATCGTCCGGTCGAGCACTGGCTGTCGATGATCGAGAAGCTCGCTCCCTACCTCAAGTACTGGCACGTCAAGAACTACATGCGGGTCGAAGACAAGGCGCAGAACCTCATCGCCTCATATCCGACTTCGATGGCGCTTGGTATCATCAATTACCGCATTGCGATCCAGAAGGCGATCGACTGCGGCTACAAGAGCGCATTCCTCTGTGAGCACTACGGCGGCGACGGCCTCACCGTTTGTGCCATGAACCGCGACTACATCAGAACCCTCCTGCCCCGTTAAGCACAGGAATTACAGTAGCCCCAGTCATTTCCGGGTACCGACACTGACCGTGTCGGTACCCGGATCAGCATCCAGCAGACCGATAAGGAGTGATCCATGAAAACCGTCGCGGCCATTTATACGACGTATTCGATAATCGAGCCGATCAAGGCCATTTTTGCCGAACTCATGCCCGGACAGCGCCTGATCAATGTCTTTGACGACAGCCTGATCCCCGATGTCATTACGGCCGGCAACAACATCACGACGGATGTCAGACGCCGCCTGTTTGCCTACTGCCGTGCCTGCGAGGACATGGGAGCCGATGTCATCCTGAGTACCTGTTCATCGATGGGCGATATCGTCGAACAGATACAGCCCTTCGTGAAGGTGCCCATCCTGAGAATCGATGAACCGATGGTCAGGCAGGCCGTTGAAATGGCTTCTTCGATTGTCGTCCTGGCAACGGCAGATACCACGATCGTGCCGACGTGCGGCCTGGTACGTTCAGTCGCCGGGAAACTCGGCAAGCCGGTCAGCATTGTTGAGAGGGTGGCCAAAGGGGCTTTGCAGGCCTTGTCCGAAGGAAAGCCCGAAGTGCACGACAAAATCCTGCTTCAGGCCGCGCTGGCTGTAGCCGACAAGGCGGAGGTCATTATTCTGGCCCAGGGGTCCATGGCCCGCATGCAGGGCCATTGCCAAAGCCACCGGTAAACCGGTCCTTTCAAGCCTGCGTCCAGGCTTGATCGCCGTCAGGACGGCGCTGGAAAACACCCGGTAAACGCCAGGCCCAGCCCCGTCAGCGCCAATCCCGCTTGCTGCCTTCTCTGAAGGGAAGTCGCGATGATCAGATCGCGGCCTTTGTCTGTCCCTCGGGATGCCAGCCAGCCGGGTTGCAAATCGCTTCTTCCGCGTCCTTGATGAGCCCGAGGGAGATGTCGTGCCGCCCGCCATCGTATTCCGTGGACAGCCACGCGTCCAGAATGTCCAGCGCTTCGAATGTGCCGGTGATCTTGCCGCCGAGGCAGAGTAGGTTGGAGTTGTTGTGCGCCCGCGTCATTTTTCCCATGAACGTGCTGGTACATAGCGATGCACGCACGCCTTTGAACTTGTTGGCGATGATGCTCATGCCGATCCCGGTTGAGCAGATCAGGATCCCGCGCGAAGCACGGCCTTCGGAAACGGCAGCAGCGACTTTCTGTGCGAAATACGGATAGCGCACAATCTCGGTGGTATCAGTACCCACATCATGTACAGCGATTTCCTTCTTCTTCAGGAACTCGACGATCTGCAATTTCAGTTCATAACCGCCATGATCGTTGCCGATCCAGATTTCTTGGTTTGCCATTGATTTCTCCTTGATTAATTCAGACGCCGGTCGGGGTCATCCGCGTGGCCATGAATTCACCGTTGCCGACAGGCACAAGGCAAGTCGCAAAGCCGGGGTCGGCATTGACCAAAGCGATGAATGGTGCCATTTCCAGAGGATGCGAAGTGGCGTTATCCACGACCAGCAGCCCGCCCGGTCTGAGCACCCGCCTGATGTCGGGCCACCATCCGGGATATTCCGGGCGTTCGGAATCGAGGAAGATCAGGTCAAAGACGGCATCGTCTTGCCGGGCAAGAATCCGGCCCGCATCATCCTGAACTTGAACGATGGTTTTCCCCAATCCCGAGCGGGCGAAGTTTTTCGCTGCCATCCCGACCTTGAAAGCAGAAAGTTCGATGGTCGTGACCGTGCCGCCAAGCTCACCCGCTGCCCGGGCCAGCCACAGCGTGGAATAGCCATTTGAGGTGCCGATTTCGAGAATCCGGCGTGCGCCGGTGGCATGTACCAGCACGGCCAGGAATTCCCCGGTGTCGCGTGTGATATTGAGCATGCGGCGCGGCCGATCGCTGATCAACCGGTCGTTGGCCTGGCCGAATTCTTCCAGTTCGGCCAACAGATTTTCAAGCAATTGGTCCATGTTGATCTCTTGGCACCTGGAATGAAGTGGCGAAATTTATTGAAACAGGTCGCGCCTGAGGATTCTGGAACGCTACGCCGTTTCTCTGTTCAAGGCTGGACCTGATCGATTACCAGTTTGATGTTCTTGCTGCCCGTTTTAACATCCTTGACGATGCCGAACAGATCGCCGCTGGAGGCTTGCGCCATTCCGGCCTTGGCAACGCGCGCTTCGATGTTGACGGTCTTGAACCCCGAAATCTTCTG
>CAIVZW010000177.1 GCA_903910495.1 uncultured beta proteobacterium | reverse complement strand
TTACACGCCAGCGCCAGGCCCATGCCGGTACCGGGAATGCTGCTGGGCACCAGGCGGGTGAACAGGCCAAGGACTTGTTCACGGTACTCCGGCGCGATGCCGCTGCCGTTATCGGCAAAGCGAAACACCGCCCGGTCGCCGGCGGTGGTCGCGCTAACCTCAATGTGCAAAGGCCGCTGCGGGTGACGGTAACGCAGTGCGTTGTCGAGCAGAACCGCAAACAGCTCGCGCAGGTTTTTCTCCGCCAGCCGCACCCGGGGCAGTGGCTCCCACACCACGATGTCGGCGTCGGCGCTCGCCGCGCCGACCGCCGCGATGCTCTGGCGCAGTGCGGCGGCGCTGTCGGCAGTCCCACCCGCGCCGACCTGGGTGTGATCCAGCGCCAGATAGCGCTGGGCATCGCCCACCAGGGCGGACAGGCGCTTCGATTCGGTGTTGATAAAATTCAGCGACTGACGGCTGTCTTCGTCACTCGCCAAGGCTGAGTGGTTGAGCAGACGCTGGGTAAAGCTGGCCAGCCGGCGCGTCGGTTCCTGGAAGTGATGGGCCATCACTTCGCCGAGGCGGCTGAGTTCGGCGTTGGCCCGCGCCAATGACGCGATGTAAGCCTCGCGATCCTGCACATGCCGGTTAACGTCCTGCAGCAGTTCGTTGATGCGCGTCACCAGGGCACCAATTTCATCCCGCTCATGGCTGATCGGTATCTCGAGGGTTGGCACCACGTCGGACGCAACCCCGGCCTTGGCTGCAATGCTCTGGGCCACGTTCTGTAGCGGCCCGGTAACCAGACGGCGGCTCACCCAGAGCATCAGCCAGGCCAGCAAGCCGGTACGCAGCAGCCCCATCACCGCTTCGGTGCCGACCCGCTCGAAGTAGGCGCGTGCCGCGCTGCCCCCGTAGACCGTGATTTCCAGCCGACCCACCTCCTGGTTGAAACCCTGTCGCGCACCCTCTTGGGCCAGGGGAATGGAAAACACCAGGTTTTCTCCGAACAGGGCCGTTTCCCAGCGCGGGCGTACTGTCGTTGCCCGTTCACGAACCGCCAGCAATTGCCCGCTCTCGCTGGTCAACCGGGCAAGGGTCACCGCCTCGAACTGCAACAGGCCCGCCAGCACGTCGCCCGCCAGATCCTTGTCCAGGGTATAGGCCGCCTGCACTGCGGTGGCTTCGACGGATTTCAGCATCTGGCTGGCCGATGCCGCAATCGACTGGCGGGTTTGCCCATAGTCGCGCAGCACGATCACGACACTCAGCAGCAGCCCGGCCACCAGCGCCACAATGACCACCCACAGCGCCTGACGTCGACTCAGGCTTTCCCGATGGAACGCATTCCTAGTGAGCATCGGCAGGGCCTCAATTGACGCGCCAGCCGCGGCCCGCCCAGCGATCGATGATCGCCTCGAACGCCCCTTCGCGCTCCAGACGCTGTACGGCGCTCTCAATCCGGCGCAGCACCTCGGCGTCGCCGTAGTGCTTTGACACATGCACCGTCACCGGAGTCACTTGCAGCACCCATTGCTCGCCCACTTGCGCCTCCAGGCCCATGTGCTTGACCAGATAGTGCAGGGAAACACTGTTGCCGGCGACGGCATCGAGTCGCCTCTCACGCAGCATCTGGAGCATGGTTTCGTAGTCGCGCACTTCTACCTTGTTCAGGGCGCTGTCGGCATCGAAGCGCGGCGAGAGCCGAATGCCCCGCATCACCCCGATGCGTAAGCCGGTTAGGGCTTCGTAGTTGGGCAGTGGGTGGTTTTTGTCAGCCAGAACCACGCTGCCGAAGTCGAACATCCGCCCCGCATGGGCATATTGGCCTTCACGGTCTGCCGAGCGGATCAGAAACGAGAGGTCGGCCGTTCCCTGATCGAGCTCCTGCCACAACCGGGCGTAGGGCTTCAACGTCTTGATCATGGTGACCCC
>CAIVZW010000176.1 GCA_903910495.1 uncultured beta proteobacterium | reverse complement strand
TACATGATCCTGTTCATCATCAACATCCTCATTCTCGCCGTCGGCTGCGTGATGGATGTCTCTCCGTCGATCATGATCCTCGCCCCGATCCTCTTGCCAATCGTGACCAAACTCGGGATTGATCCGGTGTTCTTCGGCGTGGTCATGGTCTATGGTTTGTGCATCGGTCTGCTGACGCCCCCGGTCGGCAATGTGCTTTACGTCGGTTGTGGTCTTTCGAATATTGATTTCGTTGTTTTGGTCAGGCACGTAGCGCCGCACTTGATCATTTATACCCTCGTTCTATTTTTGATCACCTATGTTCCGTCACTGATAATGTTTATTCCAAATCTGTATTTGTAAGAAAATTCGGCCCCGACTTGTCGGGGCCGAATGTTTTCGGTCATGATGCTGTCCGCAAATGAATTTGCATCAATCGACTATTCATCCTGCGTGCCGTCGCGCACGCCAGCCGGCTGCACAGGCGCAGCGCAAGAACGCGGAATCGAGATCACCAGTCGTCGATCGCACCGTCCGGCCGGAAGCTCTCGTGGATTTTGCCGAGCACGGGCTGGGAAAAAATCGCCTCGTTGGGTGCGCCGCCAAGACCGATGCCCTGCGGCAGGCCGCAGCAGCCATCGTCCCCAATCTCGACAAGCGGTCCGCCGATGCGCGCAAATTCCTCGTGAAAATCATGCCGATGTTCGAGCATCCCGAACATCTGCGCGCTCGCCGCAAGATGCAGGCTGGCGAGAACCTGCAGCGGGCCATTCGGATTGTGCGGACAGAAGGCGACGCCGTAAGCCTCGGCGAGCGCAGCGATTTTCCATAGCTCCGAAATGCCGCCGGCGTTGGAGACGTCGGGCTGCAGGATGCCGGCAAGCTGTTGTCCGAGGATGGGCAGGTAGCCCCAGCGCGTAAACAGGCGCTCACCGACCGCGATCGGAATCGTGAAGCGCTCGACGCAGCGTCTTAACTCCTGCGGCGCTTCGGCTGACACCGGCTCCTCTATCCACAGGGGCGCCGTATGGCGGATGGCTGCCTCGATGACGACGGCCGCGGCGGCCGTGAGTTTGCCGTGAAAATCGACCGAGAAATCGAACTCGCCGAGTTCGTCACGAACGGCTTCGCACGAAGCGACGACCTTCTTCACCGAGGCCACGTCGACGACCGAGCCGATCGGCGGCAAGGGGTAGATCTTGACGGCCTTGTAGCCGAGCGCCACGGCGACGCGCACGCGCTCGCGAAATTCCTGCGGGTCTTCGGAGAGGCCGCAGTTCGCATAGAGTTTTATCCGTGTGCGGACCGCCCCGCCGAGGAGCTTGTAGATCGGCAGATTGCTGACCTTGCCGCGAATGTCCCAAAGGGCGACATCGACCCCTGACAACGAACTCGTCAAGATCGGACCGCCGCGCCAGTAGCTATGCCGGTAGCCGCGTTGCCAGCACCACTCGGTATCGGTCGGATCGGCGCCGACCAGTAATCGTTCGAGGTCGAGCACGGCACCGGAGACGCCGTTCGGTTTGCCTGGCAGCGAACATTCACCGTAGCCGACGACGCCCTCGTCGGTTTCAACTTTCACGAAGCAGAGATCGCTGACCGGCCCTTGCACGGTGTATGGTTTGATCGAGACGATTTTCATGAAACACCAATCAGATGGGGCGCGGCGCGTGCCCGTTTAATAGCGAAAAGGGCCGGCACGCATGCGCTGGCCACTGCGTCAGGAGTTTCCTGAACACCACCCTAGACTTCACAATGTCCAGCAAAGTTAACACAGTTATATGTCAAGTCACAAGTCCTCGTATGCTGCTGAACGGGTTGAGCCAAGGCTTCAGCAACCGCTATGGAGAAACTGCTCGGATGTCAGGTTGTGGCCGCTAACAGAAATAGCAATTATGCATAATATGCCTGCGGATTGGAACCGGAACTCAATATGCCGACCTTGCTTTTATCCGTATTCGGGAAGCCCGGGTCTGACTCATCTTGCGGCGTCGCCAATCAGGCCAAAGGGTGCCCAGAAGGCCGGGTGACTGTAGTCCTTCGAACTGTTCATCAGTTTGAGCATCGAGTGACGCAGGGCTTCGGCTTTAGATTCCTCGGGCTGCTCCGTCTGGCGCTTGAAGAGTTCTGTCGTCAGCAGGCGCGCCGAAACCGTCTCCACCGGCCAGTAGGACACCAGCAGGCGACGCGATCCGGCGAAGAAGAAGGCGCGCCCGAGGCCGGAAACGGCTTCTTCGCTCTTGCCGTCGCCACT
>CAIVZW010000175.1 GCA_903910495.1 uncultured beta proteobacterium | reverse complement strand
CTTGACGCTGCCAACCCCGCCCCGAATTGCCGTTATGGGGCAACTGCTCTAGCCGTAGCGCAGACAGACTGGCTTGCGCCGCTTGGCGCAGGGTGGTATCTGGACTTCGGGGCTCACGTGCCTCGGTCGCTGCCCGGTGTCGAGTTTGCCCAGGTGGTGAGAGTCAACCAGCGCAAGAACGGCTGCACGTACATCGATGATTATTCTTTGTATCCCCCACTGATCGATTCTGGCCTCGGCGCGTTGATTGCTTCCCAGCCCGGTGCGCTGTGGCTCATCGGCAATGAGCCGGACCGCGGTCCGAACGCCGAAAACTGCTATGGTCCCGCACAGGATGACACCTATCCAGAGGTTTACGCCCGGGCCTACCATGACGCCTACCAATTCATCAAGTCGCGCGACGCGACCGCCCGAGTAGCCATTGCCGGGTTGGTTGAGGTTACGCCCGGACGTTTGCAGTACCTCGAGAAGGTCTGGCAGACATACCGACAGCGCTATCAGACCACGATACCGGTCGATGTCTGGAATATGCACCTGTACATACTGCCGGAGGCGCGACCGGATGGTATGCCCAACGGTGTCGCGAATGTGGCGTTGGGCACTGACCCAGCCTTGGCGATCCGTGAGTCGGACAATAACCTGAATCGCTGCGCCGACCCCGCTGTGTACTGCTGGGCCGAGCATGACGACCTGGCGGTCTTCGCCCAACAAGTGGTGGCGATGCGAACGTGGATGAAGCAGCACGGTGAACAGGCTAAGCCGCTCATCTTGACTGAGTACTCCCAGCTCTATCCTTTCACCGACTACGATGATCCGGTCAACCCGACACGGTGCTTTTTGCAGGATGAGTATGGCAAGTGCTTCACCCAAGCGCGCGTTTCCAGCTTTCTTAGCCGTACTTTCGACTACCTGGAGTCGGCGTCTGATGCCAGTCTGGGTTATCCATTGGACGGAAATCGACTCGTGCAGCAGTGGATGTGGTTCAGCGTGAATACCTCGGGTGTGGGATACATCAGTAACCTCGTCACAAAAGATCTCAAGACGCTGACGCAGCCAGGTGAGACTTTTCGTAACGTCGTCGCCAGCCGCGCGACCTACATCAACTTGGCGCCGAGCCGGGTCGCGGCTGCGGCGGGTCTGATGTCTGTCCCCGCGCGTCCAGTCACTGCCACGCTGTTCGTCGACGTGGTCAATAGCGGTAACATCCAGAGTACCCTACCATTTACCGTGACTGCGTACGCTGACAAAGCCTTGACGCGCCCCATCGATTCAGCGGTCGTTGCGTTGGGCATCAGCGGATGCATTCAACGCACAGCTCGCGTATCGGTCAAGTGGCCTGACTTAACGGTAGGAACGCATTTCTTCTGGTTCAAGGTGGACAGTACGAACGTCGTGGGTGAGAGCGCCGAAGCCGACAACGTGATCATGGGTAAGCTGACGATTTATCCTTACGGTATGCTGCTGCCACTGGTGAGGGGACGTTAGCCGCGCGAAAGCGGTTCGCCCGGGTTTTCGAGGGATTTTTTGACAGCGCACAGGAGACTCCTGCTTCTTCTGGGAGCTCTGTTGCTTCCCATTGCCATCCTCTATTTCGCGCGTACGCAAACCCTCGTCTACGGTTATGATCCCTTAGGCTACCTATATGCAGGTCAGCGTCTGGCGCAAGGCGGTGGCCTGTCTTTTCCCGACGCCAACAACGCCCTCGCCGGGTCGTTTTTTGCTCCTTTTGCCTTCAATATCGCGCAGCCAGGTGAT
>CAIVZW010000174.1 GCA_903910495.1 uncultured beta proteobacterium | reverse complement strand
TCCAACCCGCCCTATGTCGCCGCTGGCGATCCTCACCTGCAGCACAACGGTCTGCCCTTTGAACCGCCACTGGCCCTCTGCGACGGGGTGGTCGGTGGCGACGGGCTGGCGTGCCTGCGGGCCCTGGTCGCCGGGGCCGGCGACCATCTGTCGCCCGGTGGTTGGCTATTGATTGAACACGGCTACGATCAGGCGGTCAAAGTCCGTGACTTGCTGCAAGCCGCCGGTTTTTGCGCCATCGGCTCGTGGTGCGACGCGGCCGCGATTGAACGGGTGAGCGGTGGCTGTTTGCCTTGACGCCGGCTGGCGGAAACCGGTAGACTTAATCCCGATTGATTTACTCAACTATAAAGAGGTTTTTCATGGATGTGCAGCAACTGATCAAGGAGCAGGTTACGGGTAACCCGGTGGTGCTCTACATGAAGGGAACGCCGAAAGCGCCGATGTGCGGTTTTTCGGCGACGGCGGTGCAGATTCTGCAAGCCTGCAAGTTGCCGCTTTTCTTCAGCGTCAACGTGCTAGAGGATCAGGCGATTCGTGATGGCATCAAGACCTATGCCAACTGGCCAACCATTCCCCAACTGTACGTACGTGGCGAGTTTGTCGGTGGCTGCGACATCATGAAAGAGATGTATCAGAGTGGCGAACTGAAAACGCTACTTGAAGGGATTGCCGTTCCGGACTGATCGTCTGCAAACGTTGTCTTCTTGAGCCGCATCGCGTCGGCGACGAAACTCAATACCTCTTCGGCGCGCTTGCGCAATCCCTCGTAATCTTCGTGGTTGCCTTCAACCAGCAGCAGGCGCGTGCTTTCCTTGCGCGATTCGGCGTGCAGCAGTTCGGCGTCCTCAACCGGCACGGTCGTGTCGTCGATGCCATGCGCCAGCAGCACTGGGCAATCGATGCCTCCGATGCTGTTCTGCGGTGCGATGTCCTCAAAGCGGTAGCCGATCACGCGCTGGATGTAGCTCAGCGTGTACCAACCGAATGGAATGAAGGGTACCGACTTGGAGGCCAAGTAACGGCGCATGATCCTTTCCGGATGGGCAAAGGATGCCAGGCTGACGACGGCGGCGACTTCCTTTCGTCTGGAAGCGACCAGCAAAGAGGCGGCAGCGCCGACCGAATGACCAATCAGCCCGATTCTGGCGCGATCGTTTCCGGTTGCTGCAACAGCCAGTCGAGCGCACTTTCAAGATCTTCGGCAAAGCGCGGCAGTGAGGAAAACGAGTCGTCTTCACTGGCACCATGACTACGCGCGTCGACAAACAGCAGCGCATAACCCGAGTGATAAAACGGATCGGCCAGCGGCAGCATCATCTCTCTATTGCCGCCCCATCCATGCAGAACGATCATTGTCGGCGCGGGCTGACTGCCGGTGACCGGGATATACCAGCCGTGAATCTGCTTGCTGTTGGAGGTCGGCAGGAGAACATCCCGGAAGGGCAGCCCGAAGGCCGATGGATCATCCTTGACGCTGATTCGTGGCGCACGCATCCAAACCCGGATTGCTGCGTTGAAGGCCATCAACGACAACGCGGCAAGTGTTACTACCCCGACCAGCGGGGGAAGTACGGAGCGGGATTTGGCCATGATCTTCCTCGTTACGGTTTTTCTGCAGTAAATTCCTCGTAGGCGCGAACCGCTTCGGCGGCATACATGAGGGTGGGGCCGCCGCCCATGTAGGCGCATACGCCAAGCGTTTCCATGAACTGCTCGCGACTGACACCAAGGCGGATCAGTGCCTTGACGTGGAAGCCGATGCAGGCATCACAGCGGCTGGCAACGCCGATGGCCAGCGCGATCAGTTCTTTTTCAAGTGCCGACAGCGCACCGGGCGCCAGCGCCGCTTTGGACATGGCGTTGAAGCCTTGCATCGTTTCCGGAACCTCCTTGCGCAGCGTGCCGAGCGCCTTGGAAACATCGCTGGTGATGGTGGCGAAGGATTTGCTCATGATCGTTCCTTTGATAGTAAAATTAGATAACTCTAATATAACATGAAACAAACAATACCAACTGATGCCTACTCTGCAACAATGGACGTCTGACTTTGCAGAGGGTGAGCGGAATGCAAAAACATGACTCGGTTATGGCACGTATGGTGTTGGTCGGCATGGTGCTGGTTCTTTCGGCCTGTGCCGGTTACAGCGGCAGCAACCTGAAGCCGGGTATTGCCACCCTGTCCGAGGTGATTGCCACGATGGGTGAGCCGGCAATGCGCTGGAACGATGCGGATGGGCGCGTACAGTTAGCCTATCCGCGAGGGCCCATGGCGACACAGACTTTCATGGCTTTCATTGGCACGGATGGTCGTTTGCAGCGGATCGAGGGCGTTCTCACCCCGGATCATTTTGCGCGCATCGAGAATGGCCGGAGTGACAAGGCTGCGGTGCTACGCATTCTGGGGCCGTCACAGCCTCACTGGACGGCTTATTTCAAGGCGCGCGACGAACTCGTGTGGGAATGGCGCTTCTGTGACAGCTGGAATCAAATGGCGTTCTTTGATGTGCTGTTTGACGGGACGACCGGCATCGTGCGTACCACTTATCAGCGGCCTGATCTCAGCGGGTGGGATGGTGTAGCGACAGGATGTGGCCACTAGAACGCCGCCAGCCGCGCGTTGGCCAGCGCCAGCCGGTTGGTCAGAACTTCAAGGAAAGACTGGTAGAAATGCATGCGGCAGGCTTCCGACGCTTGCCGTAGCGCGGCACCCTTGACGGTGACGATCTTGGAAGCGGTCAGCGCGACGACATCCGCGCCGCGGATCTGTGTTCCCTTGCTGATGACCGCCATTTCGCCAAAGCAGTCGCCGGTGGTCAGCAGGTTGAGAATTCGGCCGTTTTTGGTGACCTTGAGTTCGCCTTCGGCGAGGAAACAGAAAAAATCGCCGGGGTCGCCGTCGCGCATGATGGCTTCGTCGGGCGAAGCACTGCTCCAGTGCGAGAAGCGTAATACCTCCCAGATCTCGACATCGGAAAAATCGACGAAGAACGGCAACTCGCGCAAGGTGTCGAATTTTTCCGATTCGGCAAAGTCGCGCTTCGGTGCCTTCAACTGTTTGTTGCGGAAGGCCTGCGCCAGATCGTGGGCGAAATCCTCCCAGGTCTGATAGCGATCCCGGATGTCCTTGCTCATTGCCCGGGCGACGATGGCGTCGAGGACTTCGGGGATTTGTTTGCGGATAACCGAGGGTCTGACGGGTTCGGTATTGATGATCTGGTAAATGATGTTGTAATTGGTGCTGGCCTGAAAGGGAAGCTGGCCGGTGAGCAACTGGTACATCACCACTCCGAGCGAATAAATGTCGGTCTGGTGATCGAGCGCCTGTTCCCGCACCTGTTGCGGAGACATATACGCCGGAGAGCCGATACCCGAGACTTGCGTGCGGTCGGGCGAATCAATGATGGCTGCACCGAAATCCGAAATCTTGATGTCGCCGGAATTCGGGTCGCTGCCGGCAAAGAGGATATTGGCCGGCTTGATGTCGCGATGCGTGATGCCGATGCGGTACGCAAAATCGAGTGCCCGGGTGCATTTGAAAATAATTTCGACAACGCGTTCAATTGGCAGTAGTTTGTCTGGCGTGGTGAAGTCATCCAGCGTGCTGCCGGGTACGTACTCCATGACGATATAGCAGAGCGACTCAGCGACGACCGCGTCGTAGATCTGCACGATATGCGGGTGGGACAGTTTGCCGACCAGCGAAGCCTCGTTGAGAAAGAGGTGCGTGTACAACTTGCCGCGTGCCGGATTCTTGAGGATTTCCGGGAAAGCGACCTTGATTGCCACCTCGCGCTGGGTGAAGGGATCGTTGCCCAGATAGACCGTTGCCGTCGCGCCGCGTCCGATTTCGCGAACCAGATCGTATTTGCCGATCTTATCCACGTCGGCCGTGCTTTTTCACAAACGACCCCGGGCGCGCACGATAGCCGCGCGAACCTGGTCGGGCGAGGTGCCGCCGAGGTGATTGCGTGAAGCTAGCGAGCCCTCGATGGTCAGCACCGGGAAAATGTCTTCGCCCACCAGTGGGGAAAAACTTTGCAGTTCAGCCAGCGACAGTTGCGGCAGATCGACACCGAGTTCTTCGGCACGACGCACAGCCAGCCCGACGGCTTCATGCGCATCGCGGAAAGGCAGTCCCTTGCGCGTCAGGTAGTCGGCCAGGTCGGTGGCCGTGGCAAAGCCCTGGCGCAGTGCATCGTGCATGTTGTCCGGGCGGGCAGAAACGCCGGATATCATTTCGGCATAGATGCGCAGCGTGTCGGTGACGGTATCGACGGCATCGAACAGTGGTTCCTTGTCTTCCTGGTTGTCCTTGTTGTAAGCCAGCGGCTGGCCCTTCATCAGTGTCAGCAGGGCAGTCAGATGGCCGTAAACACGGCCGGTCTTGCCGCGCGCGAGTTCGGCAACGTCGGGATTCTTTTTCTGCGGCATGATCGAACTGCCGGTACAGAAGCGGTCGGCAATCCTGACGAAACCGAAGCGCGGGTTCATCCACAGCACCAGTTCTTCCGACATGCGCGAGAAATGCATCATCAGGATCGCGCTTGCAGCACTGAATTCGATGGCGAAATCGCGGTCGGAAACGGCGTCCAGCGAGTTTTCGCAGACGCTCTCGAAACCGAGTTCGGCAGCCACAAATTCGCGGTCGATCGGATACGTTGTTCCGGCCAGCGCTGCCGCGCCGAGGGGAAGGCAATTGGTGCGCCGGCGGACATCGGCAAAGCGTTCGGCGTCGCGCCGCGTCATCTCGAACCAGGCCAGCAGGTGGTGGCCAAAGGTAATCGGCTGCGCGACCTGCAAATGGGTGAAGCCCGGCATCGGGGTGGCCGCCTCGCGTTCGGCGAGGTCAAGTAGATTGCTCTGGAACTGGGTAAGCAGGACCTGAATGTCGTCGATTGAATCGCGCAGATAAAGACGGATGTCGGTAGCTACCTGATCGTTGCGTGAGCGGCCGGTGTGCAGGCGCTTGCCGGCATCGCCAACAAGCGCGGTCAGGCGCTTTTCGATATTCAGATGCACGTCTTCGAGATCGAGCGACCACTCGAAGGCACCGGATTCGATCTCGGCAACGATCTGCGCCATGCCGCGCTGGATGTCAGCGAGATCGGACGCGGGAATGATACCCTGCCTGGCCAGCATCCGCGCGTGCGCAAGCGAACCGCGAATGTCCTGGCGCCACATGCGCTTGTCGAAGTCGACCGAAGCCGTGTAACGTTTGACAAGTTCGGACATCGGCTCGGAAAACCGGCCGGCCCAGGTGTATTGAGTAGAATTCGTTGGGCTCATGATGATTGCAAGTTTGCAGGCGAAGCAGATTCGTGGGCTAGAATGGCAGATGGAACCCTGACAGGCACCAAGTCCAGTTTATGCCAAGTATAAAGCAAAACCCTACGGGACAGCCGTTACCGGACTTTCGTAATTTCGGCGTCATGCTGCGCATTCTGCTCGGCGTGAACCTGCTGGCATTTGCCGCCGCGCTGGTCCAGAGTACCGGCCTTGCCGATTGTGTGCAGCGCTACGTCGATATGGCCGCGTGGGTGCAGCCCTTGCTGCTCTTCAACCTCTCGCTGCTGGCGCTGCTCGGCGATGTCATGCGGCGTCTGCCGTCATGGCTGGCGCAGTCGGCAGTGGTCCTTGCCGCAGCGATGTCTTCTGCCCTGCTGCTTGATTTCTGGCGCTTCATGGGTTTTGACGATGGTGGCTGGCAGCACCTGTGGCGTGCCGCCTTGCTCGGCGGGATGGCTGCCGGGACGATGCTATTCTACTTTGCACTGCGTGCCCGGGCCTTTTCTCCGGCACTGAGCGAGGCGCGCCTGCAGGCACTGACGGCGCGCATCCGCCCGCATTTCCTGTTCAACAGCCTGAATGCCGTGCTTTCGCTGATTCGCGCCGAGCCCAAGCGTGCCGAGACGGCGCTTGAGGACCTGGCCGATCTTTTCCGCGCCTTGATGCGCGACCATCGCGATTTGTTGCCCTTGGCCGACGAGATTTCCCTGTGCCGTCAGTATCTCGAACTGGAAAAGCTGCGCCTGGGTGAGCGGCTCAGCGTCGAATGGGAGATCGTCGATGTGCCTGTCGACCTGAAAGTGCCGCCACTGATGTTGCAGCCTTTGCTGGAAAACGCCGTCTATCATGGCATCGAGCCCTCGGGCGAGGCGGGCACAGTGCGTATCCGCTTTGCCCGGAGCGGAGACGAACTGCACATCGATCTGGCCAACCCGTGCCGTGGCGGCGAAGGCGCGCAGACCGGCAACCACATGGCGCTGGACAATATCCGTGAGCGGCTGGCATTGTATTATGACCTTGAAGGGCGCCTGGAAACAAAGGAAGTGATGCTCGACAATGGGCTGCGCGAGTACCGTGTGCATATTGCTCTACCTTGCCGGAGTGTGAAACCTTGACGACACTTTCCGTGATGATTGTTGACGACGAAGCGCCGGCTCGTGCACGCCTGCGTGATCTACTGGCCGACGTGGCGGGCGAAGTGCCGAACGCCGTGGCGGCTGAAGCGGCCAATGGTCTGCTCGCCGTGGAGGCCATAGCGGAACATTCAATCGATGTGGCGCTGGTCGATATCCGCATGCCTAAGATGGACGGCATCGAACTGGCAAGACACCTCGCCCAACTTGACAAACCGCCGGCCATCATTTTCATCACGGCCTACGACAGTTATGCGGTGCAGGCCTTCGAACTCAACGCCATCGACTACCTCGTCAAGCCGGTGCGTGCGCAACGGCTGGCAGCGGCCCTGCAGAAAGTCAGGCAGAACCACCCGGCTTCAGCGCAGGTGCTGGCCCAGTTGCAGCAGGGGGCACGCACGCATCTTTCCTACCACGAGCGTGGCCGGCTGCTACTGATCCCGCTGCCGGACATCATTTACCTCAAGGCCGATTTCAAGTACGTCACGGCGCGCACTGCCAGCCGGGAATATCTGCTCGACGAATCGCTGACGCATCTGGAAGAAGAATTCTCCGAACGTTTCATCCGCCTGCATCGCAGCGCGCTGGTAGCCAAGGAAGCCATCGCCGGTTTCGAAAAGAGTACTGCCGAGGATAGCGAGGCGCAATGGCAGGCACTGTTGCGCGGCATCCCCGAAAGACTGCCGGTCAGCCGCCGGCAGTGGCCGCTGGTCAAGTCTTATGCCCGGCAACTCAGTTCGTAGCATGGACGTGGTGCGCGCCGAACCGGAACTCGACGATGAACTGCTGCGCAGACTGCCAATCATCGCCGAGAGCTTTCTGCGCCTGACCGGCCGGCCGCTACTTGACGATCCGTCTCCCGAGAGATTGTGGAATGCCCCGCGTGTCATCGTCGCACACGGCACCGAGGCCGATCCGGTATTCTTTTACGGTAACCGGATGGCGCTTGACGTCTTTGAAATGGATTTCCCCCGCTTCATTCAACTGCCTTCGCGTTTCTCAGCCGAGCCGTTAGCGCGGGGTGAGCGGGCGCGGTTGCTTGAACGCGTGAGCCGGGATGGCTACATCGACGACTACGCCGGCGTACGGATTTCGGCCACCGGCAAGCGCTTTCGCATTGAGCAGGCCGTGGTGTGGAATCTGATTGATGTTGACGGCGTGCTGCACGGGCAGGCGGCGACGTTTGATCAGTGGTACGTGCGTTGATCGATCGGCCTGCGAGGCAGTAAATACAGACGTTCTGGCGTTGATGTTTCGTAGATCGCCATCTGACGGGGGCTGCAGGGAATCGACTTATTGGTTTTCTGAAAAATTAAACGCGCTGGGAGAAATTTCGACTGCCGGCTTTCCAGCCGCGAAATCTCTTTGTTTGTTGCCTGTTGGCGACCCACAACGGTCTGATGATAAACCAATTGTCACTGTCGGCTGTCGCCAAGACAGCGCACCGATGCTCAACGACTGCCCCTCAGAACCTGATGGTAATGACGATGGTGTCGGTATAGGCTCCAACGGGAAGGTCCTGCTGAGCGGGTATGCGGCCGTAGATCCGTTACGTCTAATTTATGAGAATTGGGAGTCTGCGAAGCAGCCATTTGCGACCTTATGCAATCTAGCTGGTTTTTTTCGTTGAGAAGAAATAGGACAGTCGCTGCCGTGGGTTCATCCATTCCAGAACATCGGCTGGAAGGCTAGATGGTCGCAAAGCCTCTTCAATTTTCAGATCCTCAACAACTGAAAGGTCGATGGTAGGAGCGTCGCGTTTTTCCAACTCCGGACAATATATCAGCACAGTTGGGCGCAAGCTCTCATTGCCCGGGGAAACAACCAGTCCCAATGACTCATCATTGAGCCGAACCAGCGTACCCGGTGGATAGACGCCAAGTAACTTGATCATGGTGCTGAGCAGTTTCTGGTCAAATTTGGCCGATTCGGTACGGTATAGTCGCGCCAGCGCCTCGGTAGGCATAAGCGCCTCACGTGCGGGGGACTCCGGGGAGCATAGCCGGTCGTATCGATCAACAAGGGAAGCAATTCTTACTGCTGGCCCCGCGGTGGTTTTTCCCGTCGGCCAGCCTCTACCATCCAGATACTCATGGTGATCGGCAATGATCGAAAGAGCTGTCGCTCCAAAAACATTGGACACTTTGGCAAGTTCGACACCATATGCCCCGTGCTGGCGGTAGAACTCTTCTTCGTGTCTTGATCGTGTCGCCGACTTGAGCAGATGCAGTGGAACCTTGAGTTTGCCGATATCGTGCGCCAGCGTCCCAAGTGCCAACTCCGCCAGCTGGACCTCAGAAAAGCCAACCATCTTGCCGATGAGCATGGAAAGCGTCATGACATTCAAAGCATGAAATTGTGGGTCTACCCCCTCTTTATCACCGAGCAGATGCAGAAGGACCTCCTGCTCCTGACTAATTAAGCTTGCTGTACTCTGCGACAACTCTAAGAGCTGCGCGCCCGCCTGTTTAGGTGCATGCCCCATGCCGAGCATGGCTTCGCGAGTGACGCGAGCGGCTTGTTCCCAGGCTCGGTCAGCACGAGTTGCCATATCTCTTAACTGGCGTTGTCGATCGTGCTGCTCTCGGTTCTGGCGCGCCATTTCATGCGCGAACTCTGTTTCAGCATCAGGCTCTGGCGTAGTCAGTGGAGCGACCGCAAGCACGTCAGCTAGCGGAATCGGAGTGACTTTGCTTTTATCCGGGTAGTAATAAAGATGCCCTTGAAACGGCACCGCACGAATTTTCGCAATCTGTTTCTCATCCCTGACCATGAAACGGTTATAGAGAAAAGGATGATAGTCCCAGGGAATATCAAGCCAAATGTATAAACCGATGACCACTTGCGACGGATCGATGGCAACGGGTTTTTCAGGTTTATCCCACATGTCTTGTCGCAAGACCTGAACTTCCTTTATCTTGGTCAAGCTCAGAGGCTCCGTGATATTTTCTTGAACTTTCATGTGAAATATATTTTTGTCATGAGTACAGTGGGAACTGCAATGTAACGGAGGCACCTTGCCCCGGTTGGCTGTCAATATTGATTCTGCCGTGATGCAGATCAACGATCTCCTTGACGATGCTCATCCCTAATCCGGCTCCTGGCAGCATCCCTGATGAGTCAGCGCGATAGAAGCGCTCGCATACTCGGTGTAACTGTTCAGGATGCATACCGTCTCCCTGATTGACGATACCGATGGCCACCATGGGTGGTGAGTATTTTGCATCGGTATCTGAGGCCCCTGAAGCCGAAGGCCCTTCAATGCTGATCCAGACATCGGTATCAGGGGGCGAGTACGTGTAGGCGTTGGACAAAACATTTTGTATTGCTTGCAGCAGTTTTGCACGATCCGCAATGATGTACAGCGGATCGGCGGGCATGACTAGTGTCGCCGCACCTCGTCCTTCAGGCAGCATGAATCCGTTAGTGACCTCTGTGACAATGGCCTGCACATGCGTTGGTCCAAATATAAAATCCTTGCCATGCCGCGCTTCGATTCGCGCGAGATCAATCAACTCCTGCACGATGTGAGCCATCAATTCAGTTTGCTTGAATAGGGTTACAAGGATCTCGTGCCGACTGGCTTCAGGTATTTTTTGTGAGAGCAACAATTCGGCAAATCCGTAGATATTGGCCATCGGTGTGCGCAACTCGTGTGCTGCCGTGTTCAGGAATTCGCTCTTCATCTTATCTACTTCGTCTTCGTGGGTTACATCCCGGAAATATAGAATCTGTGAGACGCTGCTCGCGTTGATCGGGCGCAATGCCACTTCAAGCACCCGTTTCCCCGCCAGAGCCAACTCGATGATTTCTCGTTTGCCAGTGCCGTCACTTGCCGTTTTCTCCCGCAAATTCTCGATCCCCTTAAAACGGCCACTCGCCTTGCAAAGGCTGGCAAGCAGGTTCGAGAACTCTTGCTCGTCAAGGCCGCTTAGTTGCGCCGCGCCAATTCTCGTCATCTGAGTGAACGCGGGGTTGGCAAAGTTGACCCGCCGCGCGGCATCGAATGAGACAAAACCGTCCGGGCTCAACTCAAAGATTGCGTTGAGTTGTTCGAGTGGGTCCTGAAGCTGAGACAAGTGATTGTTCATATAAGCCCCGTCGCTTTACGCTAACTCAGCCTGCCGTAGCTGAAACTTGCCTACGGCAGCGGCTAGACCATTGGCCAGTGATTCAAGGTGCCGGGCTGACAGCACAACCCCTTGTACGGAGGCTGTATTGGCCTTTGCCATCACCGCGATTTGCTCAATATTGCTGGAAGCATCGGAACTGGCGAGTTGTTGTTCCTGTGTTGCTGAACCAATCGCGTCGATGCCGGCGTTCACCTCTGCCACGCCGCCCGCAGTCCTCTCCATGACTCTGGCAACTGCATTAACGTCGTCATGGCTGCGGCTGAGTTGATTCAGACCATTCTCGATGGCCGCCATCAGCGAACTCGACTGCACACCGATGGACTGGGTTACTTGATCAATATCGCTGGCCGAAGCACTCGATTTTTTAGCCAGCTTGCGCACCTCATAGGCAACGATAGCAAACCCCCGCCCCTGATCGCCAGCCCTGGCGGCCTCGATCTCTGCATTGAGCGCCAGCAGGTTGGTTTGCTCTGCGATATCTTTGACTTGCCGGGTCATTTTGCTAATGGATTGCGTACTCGTGACGAATTGATTGACCGATTCGACGATCCCGTTGACCGAAGTACGGACGTTGGCCATCGATGCGATCAGCGAAACCAGGCTCTCGCTGCCACGCTTGGAGTCATCAAGATTGATGTGTGACTGATGACGAACCTGATCAGCGCTTGACGCTATCGAAGCGACGCCCGTCGCAACGGCCTCTACCGCTCTGGTCGCGCCCATAGAGCACGCCTGTTGCTCCTGAGAACTCGACGACACCTCCGAGGCGGCTGACACCAAGCCGCCGACCGACTGACGCACCTCCCCTGCGGTGTTACTGATCTGACTAACCAGCGCAGCAAATTTGTCCATCATTTCATTGAAGGCACGGGAAGCACACCCAACCTCGTCGAGTTTGCGCACGGGCAGACGCTGAGAAAGGTCAGCTTCACCCTTGGCCATCTGACTCAAGCCTTCGGTCATCGCGGCAAGGGGGCGAGAGACAAAATGCCGGATGAAAAGAAATACCAGCACGAACATGGCAAGGCAAACAAGGAAGCCAGCCAGTGCCAGTTTGCTGCTCTGACCCGTAATGGCCGCATTCACCTTGTTGAGGGAGACTTTCATGCTGACAACGCCAAGCACCGTCCCTTCCGGCACCTGGTGACAGGTGATACAGTTTTTCCCAAGATAGTTGGTGCTGGCCTTCGCCGGTTTGACGATGTGGAGATACTCTCCGGTCGCATCGGATTCAAGCCGGTTGATCTCCTTGCCGGTTCGCATCACCTCCTCCTCGGCCGCATTATCCGAACGGCCATCCGGCTTGCCTGGGCCAAACAGTTGGCTCACCGCGGGCGCTCGCGTCACGCGCAAATCCTTCACGGCATCCAACTGCTTGATCTGGTCAAGAAACACGTCGCGGCGATCAACCGTGCCCGTAATCATCATGCCGGTTAGTCCGGCAAGAGTTATTTCGTGCGTGCTGTGGGCGAAATCGCGCGCCTGATTGAGCGTCGCTTCCTTGTTTTCGCCGTGTTGCGAGGCAATCATCGAGGCGAGCGCGATCAGCAATGCCGCTGTAATCGACAGGGTTAGCTGAACAGAGATAGGTAGATTTTTAACACTCATGGCAATCTTCTTTTTGAAGTTGATTGAAGAACAGAAACAATTCATCTTATTCGACGTATTGCGCGTATTCGTCGTTCAGGTGCGCGACTATGCCATCGTTAAATCTCATCATCTTATTTGTCGTTATACGTATATTCGTCGTTTAGGGGCACGACGATGCCAGCGTTAAATCTCATTTGAGTTTTCAGGGCGCTGAAGTAGTGATACCGAAGTGAGCGAGAGCTTCTTCTACGATGTTGCGCATAAGGATAAAGTCGATCGGTTTGTGGAGCACCTTCACCGCATCGGGCAGTCCGCCTCGCCAATTGATCTCTTCATCGGGCAGGCCGGTTACCGCAACAATCATGATCTTTGTCGTCTGTTGGTCGCGCTGAAGTGCCTCAATCATTCGAAATCCGTCTATTTCCGGCATGATCAAGTCAGTAATGATCAATTGCGGATGATCGAACCCGACACGCAAGAGTGCGTTGTAGCCGTTATTGGCAATCGTCAGAGCGGCAGAAAGTCCCCAACTATTGATGCTGTCCCGATAGATGTCTAATAGGGCCTCATCATCCTCGACAATCAGGATCCGAAGTTTTGAAGCCGTGTCAGTCGATAGGCCAGCGCCACTGTTTGCTTCGAATGACTTGCCAACCATCCCTTTTTCGAGGAGGCGGTCAATCGATGCGAGCGTGACACGCCGATGCCCCCCTGGAGTTTTCCAGGCTTCGAGACATCCCGTCTCAACCCAACTCTGAACAGTGCTCGGTACCACATTGAGCAATTTAGCGGCTTCACGGGTGGAGCAGGTGGGGGGGAGGTTGCGCATATTTCTCTCAGTTCAGGTAGCAAAATTGGCGTCAGTTGCTTTCAGATCACACATGACTTGAAAGCAACTAGCGCGAAGTAATTCTAGCAAACGCGGCGCATCGATTGGCTTTTCCAAGCGGGTCAGCACTTTCAATTTTGATTCTTTGGCGATGATTTCAGCAGCCCTTACAATCATGGGCTCAAACCCACTCAGGATGATTAGACGTGCTGCGCTCTGGCGTCGGCACAACTCCCAGATCACTTCAAACCCGTCCATCTCAGGCATGGTCATGTCCAGCACAATCAGATCAGGATTCTGATCCAGAGCCGATGCAATTGCCTTGGGGCCGCTGGCCTCAATGCAATCGAAGCCCGCCATATTGCCCAGCGCGACAATGATCTCGCGCATCCCTTTTGCATCGTCAATCGAAGCCATTAAAGGACGAATTCTTGTTGAACTCATGATTGCAATACCCGTGTTGAATTATCCATCACTGTGGGCAGGATCAATTGAATTGAAGTGCCAAGACCCTTCTGACTGTGAATTTGCGCAGCCCCCCCTTGTTGTTGGCAAAACGAGCGCACCATCGCCAAGCCTAGCCCCGTCCCTTCGCCGGGTTCCTTGGTAGAGAAAAATGGATCAAAGGCTCTGGATGCGACCTCGGGTGACATGCCTTCACCGGAATCATCGATCCCGACAACAAGGTAATCACCTTCGGACAGATTGAAATTCTGCAATGGATTAGTGTAAGCAATAGATTGCGAATAGGAATACAGATGCAGCCTTCCGCCCCGGGGCATGGCGTCGCGCGCATTGATTACCAGATTCAGGATGGCGTTATTGAAGCCACTGACATTGACGGCCACGACAGACTTTCTGGCGTTAGCCGACATCAGGACTGTGATGTCTTTCCCGGCGGAGTGCTCGATTATCGGAACCATATTCTCAAGCAGACGATTGATATCCGTTGCAACCTTGCGGATTGGCTCATGTCGGGCGAAGGCCAACAATGATTTCGTGATTTCGGCTGAACGTTTTGCAGCATCCAACGCGAGATTGACGTACTTTCCGGCCGTTAATGGCAGATCGGTCATGGCGGCCAGTCCGAGACTGCCGCTGATTATCTGTATAAAATTATTGAAATCATGTACCAAGCCGCTGGTCATCAGGCCAACGGCTTCCATCTTCTTCGCAATCTGGAGTTCGTGCTCTTTCTGTGCGGCCTCAGTCACATCCCGGATCAAAACGATATAACGGACTTCCTTGGGCAGATCGAGCGCGGTCAGCCAAAGTTCGACAAAAAGTACCTGGCCGTCATGACGATGCATCTGCGTCCGGCGCTTATGGTGGCCCAATCGCGAACCAAAGCTTGCCTTGAAATGAGCAAACAGGTACAGCGCATCCGGGATCAGACCAGGCACCATGAGCGTGTTAATGAAATCCTTCCCGATGGCTTCTTTGCCAGATAGTCCGAAAATCGTCTCTGCCTGTGGGCTCCAGTCGGTGATGTTCCCCAGGGCGTCGAGAACTACGAAAGCATCTACGGTCGCAGTGATCACCGCAGCGTTAAGCAAAGCGTGCTGATGACTTTCCGTCACATCTTCTTTGACCGCAATATAGTGCGTCACTACGCCTGCAGGGTCTTTGATCGGGGAGATCGTCATGTCATCCCAATACAATTGCCCATTCTTGCGTCGATTACAAACGTGGCCTCTCCATGGCATCCCGCTCAATAGAGTTCGCCACATCTCGGCATACGCAGAGCCGGAATTCTTCCCTGACTTCAGCAACCGTGGGTTGTTACCAATGGCTTCATGCGCTGAGTAACCCGTGATCTCTGAAAATGCATTATTGACGTATTCAATATCGCCATTCACCCTGGTGATCATGATGGCCGTGCGGGTTTGAGCAATGGCCTGCTCCAGGGAATAGCGGGAACGCTCTGTCACGATTCGAGCGCTGACGTCATGGTGGGATACCACGATGCCTCTCCCCCAATCAAGGGCAAGCGGCATCATGCAGAGGTGAAACCACCGATCAAGCGAAGGATATATCGGGTGCGGGCACATATAGTCGCGGTGATAGGGTCGGCTCGTGTCCTCGTGAAGCAATTCCTCCAAAGCGATCATCACGGCCTTGGCATCGGGATCGTCCTCAGCGCAGCGGCGGCAAACATCGATGTAGTTGTCGCCAACCCCGAACAGTTCGTGATCAAGTGCGTTTTCCTGTGCATAGAGAACCCAGGCCTCATTGACGGCGATGATAGTGCCGTTATTATCCAGCAGCGCAATATGGTCAGGCAAAGAGTCCAGCATCGCCTGAAGCACTTTGATGGAGTCCTTGAAGGTCAACTCAACACTATGTTTCAAAATTACACTCCCCATCTGTGGTCACAGCTAGAAGGTGCGTATATAACTAATATAATAATACCAATTATTGGAATTACAAGTTATTTCGTCGTTATCGTCGTTTTGCTTGTTTTAAGGTAATTGCGAAGCGGACGACGGTCAAAATCCAGCGGGTATCAAGAGATAACTGCCCTTGCTGTACTCTGCCCGAGGGGCTTTACGCGATTTTGCTCAAGTGGCTGGAGAGGCGTTCTGATTACTCAACTAATCGCTGTAACCGGAATGACCGCAGCGGAGATTGAAACAGGCGGATGGTTTGCATAGG
>CAIVZW010000173.1 GCA_903910495.1 uncultured beta proteobacterium | reverse complement strand
GCCGGTGACGCTCGACAACGCCGGTTCGGGCAAGCTGTCCGTGCCGCTGCCTGCCAAAGTCAAGGGGCCGAGCGAGGTCTATGCCGAAATGAGCTTTGCCGATCCGAACGGCGAGATCCAGACCCTGCACGGCTCGGTCGAACTGGCGCCGGCCAGCGTGGTGGCCGGTATCCGCGTCAGGGATTGGGCGTCGGTCAAGGAGAACGGCGCCGTCGAAATCGTCGTCCTCAATACGCTGGGCAAGCCGGTAGCCGATGTGCCGGTCAAGGTCAGCGCCAAGCGGCGCATCGACTACAGCCACCGCAAACGCATCGTCGGCGGCTTCTACGCCTTCGAAAATCACAGCGAATTTGCCGACCTCGGCGTCGTCTGCACTGGCCGTAGCGACTCGCGCGGCAAGTTCCTTTGCGAACCGAAAACCAGCGAGCCGGGCAACGTCTATCTGCTCGCCGAGACGAGCGACCGGGAAGGCAATGTCGCCTACGCCGGGACCAGCTACTGGGTCTCGGGTGGCGGCGATCTGTGGTTCACCGCCGGCAATCAGGATCGTATCGACGTGATTCCCGAGAAGCGCAGCTATGCGCCGGGCGAGACGGCGCGCTTGCAGGTGCGCACGCCCTTCCGCGAGGCGACGGCGCTGGTTTCGGTCGAAGCCGGCGGCATCGTCGACACGCAGGTCATGGCCCTTTCGCGTTTCAAGCCGGTGATCGAGCTGCCGGTCAAGGGCGAGTGGGGGCCGAACGTCTTTGTTTCGGTGCTCGTCGTGCGCGGCCGTGTCGAGCCGCTCAAATGGTATTCGTTTTTTACCTGGGGCTGGCGCGAGCCGGCGGCCTGGTTCAGGGACTGGTGGAATCCGCTGCAACCGACGGCTTTCGTCGATCTGGCCAAACCGGCGTACCGGCTCGGCCTGGCGGCCATCGAAGTCGGTGTCGAGGCCTTCCGGCTCAAGGTTGAGGTCACGCCCGAGAAGCAGGACTACCGGCCGCGCGACAAGGCGCTGGTCAAGGTCAGGGTCACCCAGCCCGACGGCAAGCCGGTACCGGCGGGGACCGAGATTGCCTTTGCCGCCGTCGATCAGGCGCTGCTCGAACTGCGCCCGAACGAAAGCTGGAAGCTGCTCGACGCCATGCTGCCGGCGCGTGCCTATCAGGTGGAAACCGCGACCGCGCAATCTCAGGTCATCGGCAAACGACACTTCGGCAAGAAGGCAGTAGCGCCGGGCGGCGGCGGTGGCCGCGCCCCGGCGCGCGAACTGTTCGACACCCTGCTGCTGTGGAACCCGCGCGTGGCGCTCGATGCCAACGGCAGCGCGACGATCAGCGTGCCGCTCAACGATTCGCTGAGCGAGTTCAAACTGGTCGCCGTCGCCGATGCCGGCGTCGGCTTTTTCGGCACGGGCAGCGGCAGCCTGCGTACCCGGCAGGATCTGCAGATCATCTCCGGTCTGCCGCCGCTGGTACGCGAGAAGGATCGCTTCAGCGCACTGCTGACCCTGCGCAACGGCATCGCCCTGCCGATGACGGTGTCTGTTTCCGCCAGAGTCTCGAGCAGCGTTTCTACCGGCGTCGGCGATCGTTCGCTCGAAACCCGGGAAGTGAAACTCGAACCCGAAAGCGCGGCTGAACTCACGTGGCCGGCCGAAGTGCCCGAAGGAACCAACACGCTGGTCTGGGAGTTCGAGGCCAGCGAAAAATCCGGCACCGCCAGGGACAGCTTGCGCATCACGCAGCAGGTCGCGCCGGCGGTGCCGATCACCGTGCAGCAAGCGACGTTCGCCCGTATCGACGGCAAGCTGGAGCTTCCAGCTGCGCTGCCACCCGGTGCGGTATCCGGCAAGGGCGGCCCGCTCGGCGGCATCGAAGTCGGCCTCGCGGCCAAGCTCTCGACGCCACCGCCGGGTTTGAAGCGCTTCTTCGAGGATTATCCGTTTGTCTGCCTGGAGCAGAAGGCTTCGGTGGCCATCGGACTGCGCGACGAGGCGCGCTGGCAGCAGGTGGTCGACGCCATGCCCACCTACCTTGATGACAACGGCCTGGCGCGTTACTTCCCCGGAGAAGACAGCAGGGGCAACGCCGGCAGCCCGGCGCTCACCGCCTATCTGCTCGACGCCAGCCACGCCGCCGCTTTCGCCATTCCGCCGGAACTCGCTCAGCGTATGCAGCGCGGCCTCGCCGCGTTTGCCGAAGGGCGCATCAAGCCCGAGCACTGGTCGCCACAGAGGGATCTCGTGGTGCGCAAACTCACGGCGATTGAAGCGCTCACCCGGCGTGGTAACTCGCCGCTCTCGGCGCTTTCCAGCCTCGAAATCGAGCCGACGCGCCTGCCCACGTCGGCGCTGATCGACTGGTATCTCATCGCCAAGCGTCTGAGCAGTCTGCCGGAGCGTGCGGCGAAGCTGGCTGCCGCCGAGCGCGAACTGCGCAACCGGCTCTCCTATGTCGGCGGGCGTCTGGTATTCACCAGCGAGCGCTCCGACTACTGGTGGTGGCTGATGGTCAGCGGCGACAGCAACAGCTTCCGCCTGATCGAAGCGGTGATCGACGACCCGGCGTGGAAGGACGATCTGCCGGCGCTGGTGCAGGGCGCCATGCTGCGCCAGCAGCGCGGACGCTGGCTGACTACCGTGGCCAACGTGTGGGCGAGCATCGCGCTCGACAAGTTCGGCAAGAGCTTTGAGAACGAAGCGGTGAGCGGTACCACCAGCGGCGTGCTGGGTACGGCTCCGGCGCAGAGCTTCGCCTGGCCCGGCAAGCCAGACGAGCAGAACAAGCTGCTGCTGCCGTGGCCAGCCAAAGCTACGGCCAACGACAGGCTGCAACTCGCGCATGACGGCAGTGGCAAACCGTGGGCGGCGATGCAGGTCCTCGCCGCCGTGCCGGTCAAGGAGCCCCGGGCCAACGGCTTCCGCGTTACGCGCGACGTCACGCCGGTACAGGAGAAGCAGAGCGGCAAGGTTACGCGCGGCGACGTCTGGCGCGTGCGGCTGACCGTCGAGTCCGACCAGGAAATGTCCTGGGTCGTGCTCAACGACCCGATCCCGGCCGGTGCGCGCATCCTCGGCGAAGGCGACGGACGCGATTCGCGCATCGCCGGCATGGCTGAACGCGAGAGCACGAAGGGCGAAAACCGCGCCTGGCCGGCCTACGTCGAACGCACGTTCAGCGCCTATCGCGCCTATTACAGCTATGTGCCGCGCGGCCGCTTCGTCATCGACTACAGCCTGCGCCTGAACAACGCCGGCGAGTTCTCGCTGCCGGCGACGCGCGTCGAGGCGATGTACGCGCCGGAAGTGTTCGGCGAAGCGCCGAACGGGAAGGTGGTGGTGGAGTAGGGCTATCGCTCTACAAGACAGGCAGGACGGCGTTCTTGCAGAGCGATGCCATGGAAGCAATATTTCATGCGGCTTCCGGAGATGGCCGGGTGATGAGTTCCAATTGGAAAATACTGCGGAGCAAGTTGGGGAATATGCTGATAAAGTATTGGTGCTAAACTGTACCGTCCGGGATAAGGGAGTAACTGATGGAACATTCGGACGCGGGAAGCCTAGGCAAGTCCTTTTCGGAAGATGACGTCATTGAAGTTGTTTTAGGATCTACTAAACTGGGTTACCCCAATGATTGAATTTGGTTTTTTACATGTCTGTTTCGTTTTATACAGCACTATTGACGCAATGTTTTCCGTCATGACGGAAAGCTTCCCGTCAAATAGGTTGTCTACTTAACGTTAGCCAGCAAAGGAACCGCTCCGCATGTCGCAGAGAAAGCACATTACCGAAATCGCGCTTGGTTTCTTTTCGACTTATCTCGTGGTACTTCATCCGAAAAATATCGCAGATGTCGATAGCCAACCCGAGCACGCCGCGATCGCGGAGAATTGCCACATTTACCTGATCGTCAAGCGACCGCGCGTAGCCTATGTGCCAGATTCAATTGTGGCCGGCGAGGAAAGGACGGTAGGGCGCTTCAGGTATGTAAGAGCAGGCATTCCAGCCGAGACGGAATTCTTCCTTCGGGGCAAGCCGAACGCCGATGAACTGAGAATCAGCCCTTATCCGCATCACAAATTGACGCTGGTAAAGGATGGGGAGGAATACACAACTATTCCGGCACATTTGATGTGCCTCATGTGCGATGGCGTTGCGGACCCATCGATCAGGGATCTTGAGGTTGCGTACGTTGGCATGTCGTACGCAGAGGGGCGACGCTCCGCAAAGGATAGATTGCTCAGTCACTCGACGCTTCAGCAAGTGCTGGCAGATTTGAACAATGATGCACCTGACGATGAAGCACTTATCATCATGGCTCAATTCGATTCGCCCCAAACATTCATTTCGTTCGACGGACGGGACAAGTCTTTGAAGCTTGAGGTCGACCGCGATGTAATGGCAGCCCTCGCGAAGCAACAAGAACTAGTCACGGAAGACTTGCAAATTGCCCTGATTGAGGCTGGTCTTATTCGGTACTTCCAGCCTCTGTACAACGACAAGTACAAGCAACGATTTCCGCACCCGAACCAGAAGATTCTCGATGCGCTGTACAAGATCGACTTCGGGGCACTCACAGTCGAGATCAATACCGAGGAAATCAATTCCAGAATCTTTTCGTCGTTTCGCAAGCCGGGGTACCACCATATCGCGAGCTACGACCTGCATGATCCAACGGTCCGTCGCAGCTTCTTCAACACGATGAATGCGGAGAAAGGGTCCGATGCCGAAGATCACTCTGGTCCGGTATTTTGAAATGATGCTGGCTAACCCGGCGGTCAACACGGACCTCGCGCGAAAAGCCGCGCGAGGCCGGTTACCTCCACGTTAGCCAACCCTTTATAACTATGCTCAGTAGCAAAGCCAAAAAGCAAGAACGACTACTTCTTCTCTACTGCAAGAAGTACAGCGGGACATACATCAACAACTTGAATGCACATCGTGCTCCCTTTGCCAACACTTATTCCAAAGAGTTCTGCGACGGAGTTGCTGATTTATGCCGTCTATACGGCAACCACTGCATTGAAAGTCCGATCCATTTGTTATCTCGCAGCTTGATGAAAAGTGGAATCCAATCATGTCGAGGACACGATATGGACATTCCCAATACAACGTACCTGTCCCACAAGCACGTAGCGCGACGGCTAAAAGAAGGGCACTTTCTTGTTCTCCCAACGCTTACACAGCCTCAATCAAATTAGAAGGATTTGGAATGCTAAATCGCTTGTTGTTTCTGTCCGTCATGGCAGCCGTGTCGCTGCAAGGATGCTCTTACACTCGCCAACCAAATGCCCTGGAGACGGGTTCTGAGGTGGGCGGTACTGGTGATGTGGGGTTCACCCATGAACCTCTTGGCACCAACAAACACCTGCTGACGGTTACCGCTGCTCCGGGAATGATGGAAACGGAAGGTTCCATCGCGCAGCGAATTCATATCTTTGCAAACAAGTTCGCCGCAAAGAGTTGCCCAGGCTCTTTCGAATTCGTCCATGACCCCAACTTTAATCAAGCTATTGCTGCTGGTTTCATGAAGCGCACAAAGACGTATGTTTTTATATGCAAGGGCTAACCCTGCAATGCACCGGACCTGCGCGATAAGCCGCGCAGGCCGGTGATTTTGAACGTTAGGCGCCACAAATGAGTCTCAGCGAGTTTACTGGTGTACTCGGCCTCTGTTTTGGTCTTGCCGGCTTCGTGCTGGGGGTGCTTAACTATCTGCGAGATCGCCACAGAATCGACATTACGCTCCAATGGGATCTAGACCTCACACAAGGGAGTGGGTACGACCACACGAAAAAATGGGGAGTTATTCGAGTGACAAACGTTGGAAGACGGTCGTCCTACGTCAGTCACGTGGCGCTCAAACTCCCAAAAGGGTACGACCATTCGCACCTACTCATCATGGGAGGCATCAATGGGAAGAAGCTTACCGAAGGAGATCCCACTGAAGTGTTTGTAGTTGAGCAAGCCGGAATGGAGGCCTACGCGAAGGACTGGAAGCTCATCGTCGCGCAGGTCAACGACTCCACAGGAAAAACCTGGTACTCCAAGCCGCCAAAGGCTGAAGAGAAGCCATCATGGGCGGCGAGTGGCGCCTAACACATCATTCAACCGGACCGCCAAAATGCCGCCGTCTTCCCTTCAGCCGTTGTGCGTGGCGGCCGGTTAATTCAAACGTTACGCGGCTCGTGGCTAAAACGGACTATGAGAATCTCAAGCGACAATTACGACAAATTGGCTCTTTGCCTGACACTTTTGTTAGTGTCCTCAATCTGCCACGCGGAGATATACAAATGGGTTGATGTAAATGGCCAAACGCATTTCTCGGAAAGAAAGGGTGATACAGGCAAGGCCAAAATTGTGGATTTGAAAGAAGATTCTCAACCAACATCAAAACAAGCGAACAAATCGTCCTCACAGTATTGGCAAGAACAAGAAATACTTTTTAAACAACGTCAAATGCAAAATCCGGCTGAAAAATCATCCGGGTCATCCACCGTTGCAAAACCAAAATCACTCTCTGGGGGAAGGTCTGACGACTCCGACAGATCGCGATGCAACCTCGCCCGAGACGTTCTCAGCGGAGCCGTCAGACACACTAATGGAGCACCGACCGATAAATATGATCGAGAGATCGCTGAAAATGATGTTCGCGCTTATTGCCACTGACAGGAGACGGAGCTTGTTGATGTCCTCACAATGCCGCATAACCCATCATTCGAGCGGACCTGCGCGATAAAGCCGCGCATCGCCGGTGAATTCAAACGTTAGGCAAAGGAGCCCGACATGATCCGAATATTTTCCCTTGTTGTGGTTTTACTTCTTTCTGGTTGTGCATCACAGTTGAGTGTCACCTACTATTCTGACCCTCCGGGTGCTGTCTTTTACAATGGAGGGCAGCGCATGGGATACACCCCTCAGACTCTCTACTACGATGTTTCTGACGAGACAAAAAAACGTGGATTCATGAATCTCAATGGTACGAAAGTTCAGTGGGCAAGCGGAGCGGCAGCAGAAACGAAATCACTGAATGCAGATCTTAGAAAATTTGGATTTTCTCAGTCATATACATTCAATCGACCCGTTGGAGTCCCTGGCCGAGAAACAGATGAACGATTTGCTCTCGAACTTGCACGCACACACGCCATGCAGCGGCAAGCAACTGCACAAGAAGAGCAGGCAGCCGCGCAGTATAGACAAGCTGCAGCTCAAGAAGCACGAGCAGCAGCAGCTTCGAGGCCAAAAAACTGCACGTCCATTGTTAATGGCAACATGGTTAACACATCATGCTATTAACGATTGCTTTTTCATTCCAAAGGCCTAACCCATCATTCAACACGGACTGGCGCGATAAAGCCGCGCCAACTGGTTAATTCAAACGTTGGGCTTACTGAGAAGAAACCTGAGCCATGTCTTCCCGGAGAGAATTCATCTTTGCTTCGCTGGCTTCTGTCGGCGCAATGGCGGGTTTACCATCGTGCTCAACGGAATCCGGTGTAGACAGTTACGAAAATGTTGCGGATCGCACGTGGCGTCACGGCAAGGATGCCGTTGGCGACAAGGCCGCACTTCTGCATGAACTCGTGCGCTACGCGACTTTGGCGCCGTCGAGCCATAACACTCAATGCTGGAAATTTCGCCTAGAAGATGGCGCCATCTCGATATTGCCGGACCTTTCGCGCCGGTGCCCCGCTGTCGACCCGGATGATCACCACCTTTTCGTCTCCCTCGGGTGCGCAGCCGAGAACCAGATCCAGGCGGCTTTGGCCAACGGCCTGAAGGGACACGCCGGCTTTGACGCCACAGCGGGCACTGCGCTGCGTGTGGCTTTGGAACCGACAAACCCCATCGCATCGAAACTGTTTCAGGCGATAACGGAGCGTCAGAGCACTCGCGGCGAGTATGACGGGCAGCCTCTAGCCCGGCAGGAGCTTGAACTGCTTGAGAAGGCCGGTACCGGCAATGGTGTTCAGGTGATCCTCCTGACTGAGCGGCAAGCAATGGAGAAGGTCCTTGAGTACGTCGTTCAAGGCAACACCACCCAGATGAATGATCCCGCTTTCGTTGAGGAATTGAAGAAATGGATTCGCTTCAGCGGTGAGGAGGCCGTTCGAACGGGCGATGGGCTATACGCGGCATCTTCGGGCAATCCGACTTCGCCGACATGGCTGGGTAGCCTGCTCTTCGGCTTGTTCTTTACCCCAAAGAGCGAGAACGACAAATACGCGAAACAGGTGCGGAGTTCGGCCGGCATCGCGATATTCGTCTCGGACACCCCGGGGCCGGCCCAGTGGGTGGAAGTGGGGCGTTGCTATGAACGCTTCGCGCTGCAGTCGGCTGCGTTGGGCATTCGCAATGCGATGCTCAATCAACCTGTGGAGGTGTCTACGCTGCGGCCGCAGTTTGCCGCTTTCTTGGATCTCGGAAAGCGCAGACCCGATCTTGTCGTTCGTTTCGGGCGCGGTCCGAAACTGCCTTCTTCACTGCGACGTCCGGTAGAGGCGGTTCTGGTATGAAATTGCCAATTCCCGGGACCAAGATCAAATGATGAGCAATCTCCCCATCCGAACCATCAAGGCCGGCATGACGTACTTCGCGCTGGTATTCGGCGCGGGTTTTGTGCTGGGATCGATACGTGTGCCCTTTCTGGTGCCGCGCCTCGGCGAACGTGTAGCTGAACTTATTGAAATGCCATTGATGTTTGTCGTGGTATTGGTGTCGGCGCGATTCATCACCAAGCATTTCAACCTGCCCGCCAATGTCTTGGCCCGCCTGGGGGCCGGCTTTCTTGCGCTGGGTCTGCTGGTCGCCGCCGAAGTCTTGCTTGCCGTCTTTCTTCAGGATCGGACGCTTGGCGAGTATGTCGCCAGCCGGGATCCGGTCTCCGGCATCGTCTATCTGGCAATGCTCGCCCTGTTTGCGGTGATGCCGCTCGTTCTCGCGCGAGTCGGATCGGCTTCCCATGTGTAAGCCTTACCCATCATTCCACCGGACGCTGAAGCCGCGCAGCGCCAAAAATTACAGGGGTCGCATTAATATCCGCCAGGTAAATTTATGAAAATTATTGACATAGCACTATGTACGTTGGCAATAGGTTTCTTGTCAGCCTGCGCAGGGCCAAGATATACAGGAACGTCTTTTTCTCTTAATCAAAGTGGCAATAAACCTGAGATAGAAATCATAGTGGATACGAGTACCAGAGAAAGTTTTTTGAATACTATTGAGAAGTGGCTATCCGATAATGGGTACAAGTCCACACGAAAACCTGACCACTCAAGACATGACCCAAATAAGTTAACACTAGAGTACGAAGGTTATTGGAGATGGAATTACGCGCTTTTTCTAAGCGAGGCGAAAATTGAAGCCTTTAATGAGTGGCATCGAGTTGGAGAAGTGATTTACGAGGCTCCAAACAACTTTAATGCCAATAAGTACAGCAATGCAGTCGAACGCATTAATTACATGATGGATATACTATTTGGAAAATTGACTGCTGTAGAGGCAACAAAATCAATAAACACTTTGTATCTGGACTTCCCCAAAACGCAAGGAAATTGATCGTTAGAAGTGGCAGGAAAGAAGCGCATGAGTTAAAGGGGTCAGCTTTGCATTGTCTTTTTTCGTAATCATTCCGTATGCGATATTCAAGTGCCTGTAGTCATTAATAAATCTGTCCTCTACAATGCTCATGTTCTTGTCGGGAAATAAGGTCGCACATGATCAGCTCCGAATTCCTCGTCACGTCATTGGTCATTGCCATGATCCCCGGGACCGGTGTGGTGTTCACCATTTCCACGGGCTTGCTGCTCGGCTGGCGCGCCAGTATTTTCGCCTCACTCGGGTGTACGGCGGGCATCCTTCCCCATCTGCTGGCCAGCGTCATGGGCATGACGTTCGCTGTATTTGTCGTTTATGGCGTTCTCGCCCACAGCATTCGTGCCGCGGTTCTCAAGTCGCCCCGCTTCATGACCTGGCTGCAACGGAGTTTCGCTGCGGCTTTTGCCCTGCTTGGCGTCAACCTGGCGTTGTCTGAACGCTAACAGCAAAGGGCGAAGGAAATTCTGCCAAGAAAAGGAGCATGACGATGTCGATGTTCGTTTCCGGTCTGCTACTCTTTTTTGTCCTCCATTTCAGCACCGCGACGCCCTGCGTGCGCCGCAGCATCGTCAGGATCACCGGGGAGAATGCCTGGAAGGGTCTCATGGCCCTGGGTTCGCTCGGAGCCGTCGTGCTGATCGCTTCCGGATGGAAATCTGCGCCGGATACCCGTCTGTTTGCGCCGAGCGCACTGGCGATCCAGCTCGCGCCGGTGCTGGTCTCCCTCGCGCTGGTGCTGTTCGTGATCGGCGGCGGAAATCTCCCCGGATACATCCGGCGTACGCTGCATCACCCGATGCTGGTGGGCGCCATCCTCTGGTCGGGTACCCACCTGCTGGGCAGCGGTGGCTTGCGGCAAACCCTGCTGTTCGGTGCGTTTCTCACTTTCTCCGTCTATGCACTGTGTTCGCTACTGCTTGCGGGAAAACGCGCCACCTTTGTGCCGGCCTTGAAGTGGGATGCCATCGGTGTCGGAATCGGGCTGCTGGCAGCCGTCGGCGTCATGCACGGCCATCAGTGGCTGTTTGGTGTACAGGCGGTGGCGTTATAAAAGTCTCGATAGTGCTAACCCCAGATTATCTATTAGGCGAAATCTGGGGCAATAATCCGTTCGTGGTGAGCTTGTCCCCCAGGGGGATTTCCTGCGGGGCATCGAACCATGAACGGCCCTTCGACAGGCTCAGGGCGAACGGGTTTAGGGCTAATGAATAATCTGGGTTTAAATATCTCCAACTCTTTTCAACTGCTAAACCTTGCCGCATTTCCGGAAGTCTGAAAAATGAACATGAAACTCACCATCGCCATCGACAACTGTGTCCCGATCAATGCCGCGTCGCCGTTTCTCGGTGAACATGGCTTGTCCATGTTGCTTGAAACCGGTGATTCGCGGCTGCTCATCGATACCGGGCAATCGGCAGCCGTCATCCATAATCTGGGCTTGCTCGGCGTCGCGCCAGCCTCGCTCGATCTGATCGTCATCAGTCACGGCCATCACGACCATACCGGTGGGCTTTTTCATGTCCTTGGCCAGGCAAAAAAGCGGATTCCCGTGTATCTGCACGAGGCCGCGTTCAAGCCCCGGTTTTCCGTCTCGCAAGGTGAACGGCGATTTGCCGGGATCCCGCACCGCAAGGATCAGTTGTCGTCGCTCGGCGCCGACTGGCGCCTCGTACGGGAACCGCTGGAACTGTTGCCGGGTCTGTGGTTGAGCGGTGCCGTGCCGCGCACCACGGCGTATGAAACCGGCGATATGCGCTTGGTAGCCCCGGACACGAATACCGGCTGTGATTGCCAGGATGAAATCGATGACGACATGGCGCTTTTTTACAGGAGCGAAAAGGGGTTGGTGGTGATCAGCGGCTGTACGCATTCCGGGCTGGTGAACATGGTCAGGCACGGGCTGGAGGTCACCGGCGCCGGGCGCCTGCACGGCTGGATCGGCGGGACGCATCTCGGACCGGTAGCCGATCGGCAGCAGGATGCGACCATTGCCCAGTTGCAGGCCTTCCAGCCGGACTTCGTCGCGGCCAACCACTGCACCGGATTTCGCATGATGGCCCGCTTGCAGGAGGCTTTCGGCGAGCGCTTCATCCCGGCGTTCGTGGGGGCGGTCATCGAGTTCTAAATGTTCATGGATCACTCTATTATTGAAAACCTGCGCAGTTGTAAGATAACGAACCCTTCGATGCCCCGAAGGAAATCCCCCTGGGGGACACGCCCGCTGTGCGGGCTGCTCAGGGCGAACGGACATTTCACATTCCGGGAAATAGCTCAAAACCCGTTCGTGGTGAGCCTGTCGAACCATGAGCGCGTTTTCACCAGCCCAACTGAGTTTTTTGGATTATCCGAAAGGAGATGTCGATGAAAACCTACAAAGGCAGTTGCCATTGCGGCGCCATCCAATTTAGCTTCTCCGGCCCCGAGATTGGCCAGGGGCTGCACTGCAATTGCTCGATGTGCCGGCGCAAGGGTGCAGTGATGAGTGTGTTTCTCCTTGCGCCCGGGGAAATAAGCATCGAGGACAAGGACAATAGCCTGGCGACCTACGAGTTCGGCCAGCATGTGGCCAAGCACCATTTCTGTCGCAAGTGCGGGATCTACACCTTTCACCAGAGCATGCGC
The DNA here is from genome assembly GCA_903910495.1 of uncultured beta proteobacterium. The sequence continues at coordinate 13 of CAIVZW010000173.1, read as the reverse complement.
AAACCCGGCCACT
>CAIVZW010000172.1 GCA_903910495.1 uncultured beta proteobacterium | reverse complement strand
TTCTTGTCGTGGCAGTCGGTACAGGTGCTGGTCGACTCTTTGGCATTGGCGGCATGCGGGTGATCGTCGTAGCCTTCGTTATGGCACTTGGTGCACGCCAGTCGCTGGTGGTCGGAGCCCTTGAAGGATTCGGGATCTTTGAGCAAACCGCGCAGTTTCTTGAGGTCCAGGCCTTCTTTGGGCGGGTGCGCGATACCGGCTTCGCTGTGGCAGGCCAGGCACGCGTTGTTGGCTTTGGCGATCTTTTCGATCTGCTCGGGCGACAGCGCGGGGGCGGGCTTGTCTTGGGCATGGGCAGGACAGGTTGCCCCGGCAATGAGCAACAGGCTCGCGACGACAACAAAAATTTTATTTAAAAACGACTGCATCACCTCTCCCGTTTCAGCGTGTTGCCGGATGGAACCACGCTGCTTTACTTTCATATACGTACGCAAGGATCGAGCCAAAGAAATTTCCCGTCAGCTGACGCCGGTACAAATCGCCCGAATGGTCACGGTAAGTGATTGATACAGAACAAGCACGGCATCAGTATTCAAGATTTACAGCAAAGTGGGTACGGGCTGCAATGACCTGCATGATAGATACTGGCGCAGTATTGAGTTACAAACACGTAACATCACCTGAGCAGTGGTTACGACTCGGTAACAGAAAGCACCCAACTCTCTGTAGAATATCGCTATCCTAACAACCCGATAAACCGCCCGATGACATTCCTTCATCTGCTGCGCACGGTTACAACCGTCCTGGCGATTGCCCTGACAGGGAGTGCCTTTGCCAGTGACACATCTCGCCCGTTCCGCGTAGGAATGACTCCCGCTTTTCTGCACGATCAGCATTCGATGCTTGCCGAGTGGAAAGTCTATCTGGAGAAGCAGCTCAAGCGACCTGTCATCTTCATCCAGCGAGACAGCTATCGGGAAACCATGGATCTGATCATCAAAGGAAAACTCGATTTTGCCTGGCTCTGCGACTACCCGTATATTGCACTCGGAAAAGAGGTGCGCCTGCTCGCCGTGGCCTCCTATCAGCAACAACCGCTGTATCGCTCCTACCTGATCGTTCCGAGCAGAGACACGCAGACAAAATCGCTTCTCGACTTGAAAGGCAAGGTTTTCGCCTACGCCGATCCGAACTCAAACACGGGTTATGTGGTACCGCGCCATGCCTTGAAAAAGGCTGGTATTGATGCCAACTCTTTTTTCCGGAAAACCTTTTTTACCTGGTCGCACAGCAAGGCCATACAGTCCGTTGCCGCCGGGCTCGCTGATGGCGCAGCAGTAGATAGCTACGTCTGGGACAGCCTGCAGAAAGTTGATCCGCAACTCGTTGCCAGGACGCGAATTGTCTGGAAATCAGAGCCTTTCGGCTTTCCACCTATCGTGGCTTACCGTACCGTATCGGGGTCGGATTTCGAGATATTCCAGAATGCGTTGTTCAGTATGCGCAATGACCCGGCAGGTCGGGCCCTTCTCGATAAACTCAATCTGGACGGTTTTGAAGCCGGAACACCAGGTCTCTACAAGAGTGTTGCGAGCATGATGCGGGATCTCGGCGAACTCTGATGCTGTTCAATCTCAGTCTGAGATACAAGCTCCCGTTGCTGGGAGCTGTGCTTATTCTGGTCACTGCAGCCGTACTGTCGGCATCGTTTCTGGCCCAGGCCTGGGATGGCGTGCGCAAGGACATGCTGTACAGTTCCGAGGATCTGGGGCAAACCATGGCCCGCTCGCTGTTCCCCGCCTTGCTGCATGAAGATGTCTGGCGGGCATTTGAAACGATATCACTGCCCTTCAAAGGCAGCCACGAATCGACATCGGCCGAAAGCCTGATTGTGCTTGATGCCGACAGACGTGTATTCGCGTCCTCTCATCCGGAGAAACACCCGGTATTAAGCGATCTCGGATCGCTGGGGAGTGATTTTCAGACACTCGACCGTGAAATCGTCTCCAACCCTGACACCGCGACCCTGATATTTGAGCGCCGGGATGCCGCACACACCTTCATCACCATCCCGATCAGCAGTGACAATGTTCGGCTGGGCACGCTCATCGTTGCCCACAACAACGCCTTGATATGGCAGCGTTTCGAGAAGCTGATCGAACGTGCTTTCTGGATCACCTTGCTGATTCTCGCCGTCCTGCTGCCCATCAACTGGTACTGGGGCTGGCGGATGGTTGCCCCTTTGCATCTGCTTACCCGGCGACTCATCAACATCAGCAGTGGCGAACTGACGCCGCTTGATCCTAGGCTGTATCCTTACCACGATGAAGTCGGTGATTTGTATCTGGCCTACAGCCAGATGGTGGATGAACTGAAGGAAAAAATCGAACTGAAACGGGAAGTCATCAACGCCGAACGCATGGCAGCCGTTGGCCGGTTGACTGCAAGTATTGCCCACGAAATCAACAATCCGCTCGGCGGCATGTTGAACGCCATCAGTACGCTCAAGCGGCATGGATCGCCGGATCCCTTGAGCCAGAAAACCATCAGCCTGCTCGAAAGAGGGCTCTCGCAAATCAGGGATACCATCGCCGCGCTACTGGTTGAAGCCAAGGTAAGCAGCCGGCAACTGACACTTCACGACATCGACGATGTCAGGCTTCTTGTCGCACCGGGCGCACACAAGCAGAACACCGATGTCGTCTGGCAGACCGATCTCCCGGAATCGCTGGCGCTACCCTCAACACCTGTCCGTCAGTTGCTGATCAATTTGACCCTGAATGCCATTCAGGCAGCAGGCAAAAATGGGCATGTCAGCGTTCGAACCTCGGGCGGCGAAGCAAAATTTTCAATTGTTGTTGAAAACGATGGCGAGACACTTTCTCCCGCGCAGCGGGAAAGGCTTTTCGAGCCATTCTCTCGCTTCTCCGCACACGGAAACGGCCTGGGTTTGTGGATCTGTTACCAGATCGTAACGCAATTAAACGGGGATATTCGCGCCGAATCCAACGATCGTCTGACCCGCTTCATTATTAACATTCCGCTGGACACGCACAGTGACATCAACGACACACCGACTCTGCCTGATTGAAGACGACGAGATCATGGGCGAATCGCTCGTGGACCGTTTTACGCTTGAAGGTTTCGCGAGCGACTGGTATCGCACCGCTGGCGAAGCCAGAACGGGACTGCAGACCCATGACTATCTTCTGGTAATCAGCGACATCCGTTTGCCGGACATGAGCGGGGACAAGCTCTTCGCAATAATGCTCGCCGAACATATCGCCCTGCCGCCTTTTATCTTCATTACGGGCCAGGGCGATATTGATACCGCCGTCAGGCTCCTCAAGCAGGGTGCGCAAGACTACATCACCAAGCCGTTTGATCTTGATGCACTGATAGACCGGATACGGAACATCGCCGAGCCCCGCGCGGATGAATCAACCAGCGCACTCGGGTCGTCGCCGACCATGTGCCATATCATCGCCTTGCTGCCGCGCCTGGCGGCAAGCGCCTCAACCGTGCTGATTACGGGGGAATCTGGTGTCGGCAAGGAACGGATTGCCAGAACACTGCACCAGATGGGGGGGGAGAACCGTCCGTTCATTGGCATCAACTGCGGCGCCCTTACGGAAACTTTGCTGGAAGCAGAACTTTTTGGTTATGAGAAGGGGGCATTTACCGGGGCCGTACGCAGCAGGAGAGGCGTATTCGAGCAGGCTGACGGGGGAACGTTGTTTCTCGACGAAATTGGCGACATGTCTCTCGCCATGCAGATCAAACTTCTGCGCGCCCTGCAGGAACGCTGTATAACCCGGGTCGGGAGCGAAACGTCCATTCCTGTGAACCTGAGACTGCTTTGCGCCACGCACCGCGACATCAAGGAAATGGTAAATAACGGTGATTTTCGCGAAGATCTTTATTACCGGATTAACGTGGTTCAACTTCGCCTTCCTCCATTGCGGGAACGGCGCGAAGATATTCTTTTACTGAGCCGGCAATTTCTCGCCGAAATGGCAAAAACCGGGCAGAAGCCCCCTGTCCTGACTCATGCTGCCGAGCAGGCTCTTCTAAACTACGACTGGCCCGGCAATATACGCGAGTTGCGCAACACTCTGGAAAGAGCAAGTGTGCTGACGGATAGCCGCAGCATTTCACTCGATCAACTGTTTGAACGTTCGGCACCGAAGGTCAACGAAGCGCAGGGCATGAATGGCACCCTGCGTGACTTCCTGAGCGAATGCGAGCGCGATTACATCGTTCGAGCACTGGATTCGTATAGTTGGCAAATCCAGTGCTGTGCCGATTCCCTGGGCATCAGCCGCAAGAATCTATGGGAAAAAATGCGCAAGCTTGGCATTGCCAGAGATGAAAATGATGCCACCGCTTAGCCGGGTAAGTATTGACTCAGAATATGAAATGGGAATTTTATGAGCTATCCGATAAATTACAGAAGCAGAGATTTTCTACTCAAGCACATCAGCAACACCCTGTCATTTTATGACTCCAGGGTTGTTGACTCGTCAGGTGGTTTTTACCATTGCTACATGAACAACGGAGACCTGTTCAACCCGCGTTTGAAAACA
>CAIVZW010000171.1 GCA_903910495.1 uncultured beta proteobacterium | reverse complement strand
GATAGCCCGAGTAATCAACGGCATTGACACCGACGAAGATGTCGTGGCTGCCCAGAACCTCGGCCCACCCCAGCGCCAGCGAAAGCATGATGGTGTTGCGTGCCGGCACGTAGGTGACCGGAATGCCGGGCTGGACGCCGTCAACCGGCACGGCGATGGCGCTGTCGGTCAGTGCGGAGCCGCCGAATTCTCCGAGATCCAGACGCAGGATGCGATGCTCGCTGGCTCCGAGAGTCTTTGCCACGCGTGCGGCGGCATCAAGTTCTATGCGGTGGCGCTGGCCGTAGTCGAGGGAAAGGCAGTGGCAGGCAAAGCCGGCATCACGGGCGATGGCCAGCACTGTTGCAGAATCGAGGCCGCCGGACAGCAGAACCACGGCGCGTGGCGGGATGCGGGGAGTTTGCGTGCTCATGGGTTGAAATCCGTCATTTGTAACCAGTGATCAGCCGCCATTTTACCGGTATTGGACAATGAATCGGCCGCTTCGTAGGCTACAATCCCGATCTGAGTAGTCTGCTTTCCATTCCCGGAGAAGATGATGCGCCATACGAAATACCTGAGCGTCCTTGCTGCCCTGCTTGTGCTGGGGACTTCCGTTGATGCCGCCGAGACTGCCAGAACTTCGGTGAAGGTCGGCTTTCTGTCCACGCTCTCCGGCCCCGGCGCCGGTCTGGGCGTCGATATCCGCGACGGTTTCAACCTGGCGATCAAGCACCTGAACGGCAAGCTGGGCGGCTTGAGCGCCGAGGTACTGATCGTCGACGACCAGCAGAAGCCTGAAGTCGCGCAGCAGGCGACCGAGAAGTTCCTGAAGAAGGACAAGGTCGACTTCATGACCGGCATCGTCTTCTCCAACCTCATGCTGGCCGTCGGCCAGCCGGTCTTCGACAGCAAGACTTTCTACATCTCGGCCAACGCCGGCCCATCGCAGTACGCCGGAGAACAATGCAATCCCTACTTCTTCAACGTGGCCTGGCAGAACGACAACCTGCACGAAGCCGTCGGCAAATATGTTCAGGACAAGGGCTTCAAGAACGTGGTGCTGGTCGCCCCCAACTATCCCGGCGGCAAGGATGCGATGGTCGGCTTCAAGCGCTTTTACAAGGGCAAGGTCAGCGAAGAGATCTATACCAAGTTGGGGCAACTCGATTACGCGGCCGAACTGGCGCAGATCCGCTCGCTGAAACCGGACGCCGTGTTCTTCTTCCTGCCTGGCGGCATGGGGATCAACTTCGTCAAGCAATTTGTCGCTGCCGGACTGTCGGCCGATTCGCAACTCTTCGCACCTGGCTTTTCGGCCGATGAGGACGTGATCAAGGCCGTCGGGGCACCGATGCTCGGCATGTTCAACTCCTCGCACTGGGCACATGACATGGAGAATGCCGAGAACAAGCGCTTCGTCGCTGATTTCCAGAAAGAGTACGGACGCCTGCCTTCGCTCTACGCTTCGCAGGGCTACGACGCCGCGCTGATGATGGACGCCGGGGTGCGTGACGTGAAGGGCAGGCTCAACGACAAGGAGACTCTGAGAAAGGCACTTGAGGCCAAGCACTTCAAGTCGGTGCGGGGTGAATTCAAGTTCAACAGCAACCACTACCCGGTGCAGAATTACTATCTGCGCGTGATCGGCCGCGATGCTCAGGGGCGGGTGACGAACAAGACGATGGGCACGATCTTCGCTAATCATCCCGACGCCTACGTCGCGCAATGCAAGATGAAGTGAACTTGAAACTCTTTCAACGCAGAGCACGCAGAGGCGCAGAGGCCGCAGAGAAAAACGAATTCGTCTTGCGTTTCTCTGCGATCTCTGCGCCTCTGCGCACTCTGCGTTGAAGGCGGTTTCGTTCCAGCTCAAATGACCCAGCTCATTCTTGAACAGGCGCTCAACGGCCTGCAATTCGGTCTCATGCTGTTCCTGCTGGCGGCCGGGCTGACGCTGGTGTTCGGCATCATGGACATGATCAACCTCGCCCACGGTTCGCTGTACATGGTCGGCGCCTATCTG
>CAIVZW010000170.1 GCA_903910495.1 uncultured beta proteobacterium | reverse complement strand
TCGGGTGGAGGCTGGATGGCAAAGATCAAAGGCAAAAGCACAAATTTCATCGACGATGTCCAGGTCACGGCCGACTGCCTGACCGGTCGAGCCGGATTGCGTCCGTAAACTGCTGTAAATTTGGCGGGTAACCGCAGCCTCGATTCGGTATGAGGAATGAACCAACCGAAAGGGGGCAACGATGGCTGGGTATGACGTTCACGTGAGCAAGGATTTTTTGCCAGGGCTATTAACCGGGCAGGACGGCATGGCAAAGTTGGTAGAGACGGTGCTCAACCAGGTGCTGGAGGCACAGGTGGCCGAAAGCCTGGGCGCGGATCGGTTTGAGCGTTCAGATGAACGACAGGGATACCGCAACGGCTACCGTCCGCGCATTCTCTACACGCGAGTCGGACCGGTTACCCTTCAGGTCCCGCAAACAAGGGACGGAAGTTTTTCGACTGATATATTTCGCCGCTACCAACGTAGTGAGCAAGCTTTTGTCTTGGCGCTCATGGAGATGGTTGTACAGGGTGTATCAACCAGGAAAGTTTCAGCTATTACTGAAGAACTGTGCGGTGTGAGTTTTTCCAAGTCCACCGTCAGCGCCCTATGTGCAGGACTCGAACCACGAGTCCGTGCCTTCAACGAGCGCCGTCTGGAATGCGACTATCCATTTGTTCTTGTTGATGCAATGTTCATAAAGAGCCGCGAAGATGATCGCGTTGTCAGTCGAGGTGCCCTGATCGTCACTGGCGTTTCCGCCGAAGGATATCGTTCCATCCTTGGCGTTCGAATTGGCGACACAGAGTGTTTCACGACCTGGGATGAAACCTTTCGCTGGCTCAAAGGACGCGGCCTTAAAGGGGTGATGTTCGTTATTTCTGACAGCCACGGGGGGTTAGTCCAGGCCGTTAAAAAGCATTTCCAAGGAGCAAGTTGGCAAAGATGCCAGGTTCATATGATGCGTAACTTGCTCGGACACAGCCCCGTCAAGGTACGCTCTGCAGTGGCCGCAGCGGCAAAGCTTATCTTCCAAGCGCCAGATGTTTCTGAGGCTACGCGTCGGATGAAAGAATTCTTGATAACCTTTGCGAAGAGCGCGCCCAGAGCCGTATCTTGCATGGAAGATGGATTCGAAGATGCGATGACCGTAATGGCGCTGCCTGAGAAATACCGCAAACGTCTGCGTTCAACCAATATGCAGGAGCGTTTGAACGAGGAAGTCCGTCGGCGGGAGCGAGTCATTCGTATTTTTCCAAATGATGAATCCGCTTTACGCCTGATTGGTGCTTTACTGGCTGAAAAAGATGAGGCTTGGCAATCGCGCCGCTATCTAGAAATGGATGAGTTTGAGCAATGGGCCGCTGAACGAGCTGCTGTCCGTGAGGGTAGCAACATCATCGCCTTGAACGGCTAAGCAGGAATTGCTGGAGGATGAGTCGAGGCTAATTTACAGCAAATTTCGGACTTGACCTCGAGCCGGGATCAACCTTTTCGTCCGCTACCTTCGTGGAATCGGCATCGAGCCACACTTCCTTCGCCTCTTCGGTGCCATTCGCAAGCATACAAATGGGCTGGCTACCGAGGAGGTTTTCAAACAGCTCATGTGCTTCTT
>CAIVZW010000169.1 GCA_903910495.1 uncultured beta proteobacterium | reverse complement strand
TGGAAAAGATCTGAAAGCAGAGATGAATACCGCTCCTGAACTCGCCGCGATACCCGCCACGAGTGACAAACCGGCAAAATTTGCCGTCTCCACGCTTGTTGCTTCGACTACAGATCCGGTAGTTTCCAAGCACGTTGCGCTTGAAGCACAGCCGAATACCCTTCAGGCACTCCCGACAAACACGTCCGGCAATGCAAATAACATTCCTCTTCTCAGGGAAGCCTCTCTCTCTGTTTCAACACCCATTCGTGATCAAAATTGGGCAGGCGACTTCGCTCAGAAAATTGTCTGGCTCGCCAGCAGCGACAGGCAGTCGGCACAACTCACCCTAAACCCCCCGCAAATGGGGCCGATAGAAATATCGTTGAACATCGACAAGGGCAGTGCTACGGCGTCCTTCGTTTCAGCCAGCGCAGAGGTTCGTGATGCGATTGAAACGGCGTTGCCACGCTTGCGTGAAATGTTTGCCAGCGCGGGTATTGCGCTGGGGCAAACCAATGTCAGTGCACAGTCGTTCCAGCAGCAAGCCAGCAACGGAGGGGAGAACCGGGGTCCGTCCCAGTGGATGGCAGATAACGCTATACTTGTTGCAAACTCGGCTGGATCACTTCCATCCAGAGCATTTTCTGCACAACAGGGAACCGGTCTGGTCGACATTTTTGCCTGATCGTCATACACACGACCTGAGGGCATCACAACAGAAATCCTAGCCGCGGCACGGCGGTGAATTAGCGTCAATCAGAGAAAAAAGGAGGGTTCATCGATGGCCAAGGAAGCCAAGCCTGTGACAGAGGGTGCAGAAGCTGCACCTGTTGCGCCGCCAAGGAAGAGCAAGAAACTACTGGTTATCGTCGCCGCGGCACTTGTACTCTTTCTGGCTGTTGGCGGGGCTGCCGCTTTTTTTCTGATGAAGGGGAACAGCAACAAGGATGCCGAAGACGGCGAGGTGGCTACCGAGAAAGCCAAGGTAGACAAGAAAAAAAGAGCCAAGGAAACGGCACCGGTTTATGTGGCACTCGATGCATTTACGGTCAATCTCGTCCCGGAGAATGGAGACCAGTTTTTACAACTGATGATCTCTGTCGAGGTCGCCGATCTTCATGTGGGTGATAAACTCAAGTCCTACACCCCGAAACTTCGTAACAACATCATGATGCTGCTTTCCGGAAAGAAGGCTTCCGAACTGATCACCAAGGATGGAAAAGAAGCTCTAGCCAACGAAATTCGTGATCAGATTAACGATATTCTGGAACCGGGCAGCAAGGAAAAGGCAGAGGATGCCCCGGTAAGAGAAGTCCTGTTTACGTCATTCATCATCCAGTAGGGAAAAATGGCCACCGACTTTCTTTCCCAGGACGAGGTCGACGCGCTACTCAAGGGCGTTAGCGGCGAAACTGACGAGCCTGAAACGACTAACGACAGCGAAGGCGGCGTTCGCTCGTACAATCTGGGAACACAGGAGCGCATCGTCCGCGGACGCATGCCGACGCTTGAACTCATCAACGAGCGCTTTGCACGCTACCTGCGCATCGGGCTGTTCAACTACATGCATCGCACGACTGAAATTTCGGTCGGGCCGATCCGGGTGCAGAAATACAGTGAGTTCATCCGCAATCTAGTGGTCCCGACCAACCTGAATCTGGTGGCTGCCAAACCGCTTCGCGGAACCTCACTTTTCGTTTTCGACCCCAACCTGGTTTTTCTCGTCGTCGATAACATGTTCGGCGGTGATGGTCGTTTCCACACTCGCGTCGAGGGTCGCGATTTCACGCCGACTGAACAGCGCATCATTCAGGGGCTGCTCGGCGTGGTGTTCAACGAATACTCGCGCTCATGGAAACCCGTATACGACATTACTTTCGAATACATCCGCTCAGAGATGAATTCGCAATTTGCCAACATTGCCACCCCGTCCGAGATCGTTATTTCAACAAGCTTTTCGCTCGAATTTGGTGGCACTGCAGCCGACATGCACATCTGTTTTCCCTACTCGATGGTCGAGCCTATTCGCGACCTGCTCTACAGCTCGATGCAAAGCGATCAGTTGTCAACGGATCATCGCTGGATCGTCATGCTGCGCAAGCAATTGAAGGATGCCGAGGTTGAAATCGCGGTTCAGCTGGCCACGACGACGGTCACCCTCGGCCAGATTCTCAAGATGAAAACCGGCGACATTATTCCACTCAGTATCGCGGAGAAAATCATTGCGAAGGTTGACGATATTCCTTTGATGGAATGCCGTTACGGACAGCAGGGTGGTCAATACGCACTCAAGATCGAACGCTTCATAACGCCGGACAGCGAAGAAACTATTCAGGGGAGAAATTAACATGGCCGACGCAACAGAAAACAACGCGGACCCCGCCACCACTGAAACCAGTGCCGGAGATGACTGGGCCGCAGCAATGGCCGAGCAGGCGATTGCCGAGGCGGCCCCAGCGGCCGCCAACGTTCAGCCCGCACAGATATTTCCCGCCTTTGGAGAGACTGGCGGCAAGGCGTCGATGATGAATGAACTGGACATGATCCTGGACATCCCGGTCCAGATCGCCGTCGAACTTGGCCGCACCAAGATCACCATCAAGAATCTGCTGCAACTTGCCCATGGCTCCGTTGTTGAACTCGATGCCATGGCTGGCGAACCGATGAGCGTCTTTGTCAATGGCACACTTATCGCACAGGGCGAAGTCGTTGTGGTCAATGACAAATTCGGAATCCGGCTCACCGATATCATCACCCCGTCAGAACGCATGCGGAAAATTGGGCATTAGCCACAAATCGTTTTCGGGCGCTTCCGATTAACGAGGTTCCACCTTAGCCTCGCTTGCATTAAGATAGCGGCCAAGATGACTCACTGGCCGACCGACTTGATTCAACATTCCGGACTTTCGCGTCTTTGCAGCAGCGGAGCTTGTCTGTTGCTGCTCGCCTTGCGTTCAGAATACTCACTTGCACAAGCATCTTCGGTTGAAACCGCCGGCCCGTCCAGCGCAGCGATATTACAGATGCTGCTTGGCCTGTTGCTGATTATCGGCATCCTGTTTTCAGGGGCCTACCTCTTGCGCAAGCTGAATGGCGGCAGAAGCTTTGGCAACAGCGGCCCGTTGCGAATCGTCGGTGGCCTGATGATCAGCACTCGGGAACGCATTGTCCTCGTTGAAGTGGGTGATTCATGGATTGTTGTCGGCATTGTCCCGGGGCAGATCAAAACCCTGCACACTCTGGCCAAGGGGGAACTGCCCGCCCAAAGCAATGAGAAACCTTTCGGTCAGTGGTTGAAACAGGTTAGCGAGCGCAAGAATGAAAATAAATAAGATCGCTTGCTGGATCGCCTTGATCCTGCTGCTCACCCCGCTTGCTGCCTGGGCGCAGACCGGCGGACTGCCGGCGCTGACCAGTTCACCTGGTGCTGGTGGCAGTCAGACCTACACCCTCTCGATCCAGACGCTGATCACGCTGACGGCACTTACCTTCATACCTGCCGCACTGCTGATGATGACCAGTTTTACGCGCATCATCATCGTGCTCTCGCTCCTGCGTCATGCCCTTGGCACACAAACTTCTCCCCCCAATCAGGTACTGGTCGGCCTCTCGCTGTTTCTGACGCTGTTCATCATGACACCCGTGCTCGACAAGATTTATGTCGACGCCTACCAGCCACTTTCCGAGAACCGGATCACCTTTGTCCAGGCGGTCGAGCGCGGAGTAGTACCGCTGCGCAGCTTCATGCTGAAACAAACGCGCGAGTCCGACATTGGTCTCTTTGCCCGACTGGCCAATACGCCCAAACTGGAGTCGGCAAGCGACGTGCCGATGCGCGTCCTGATTCCGGCCTTTGTGACCAGTGAGCTAAAAACCGCTTTCCAGATTGGCTTCATTGTTTTCATTCCCTTCCTGATCATCGACATGGTGGTCGCCAGTGTGCTGATGTCGATGGGCATGATGATGATGTCGCCCGTCATGGTCTCCTTGCCCTTCAAACTGATGCTCTTTGTCCTGGTCGATGGCTGGCATCTGCTGCTCGGCTCGCTGGTCATGAGCTTCTCCACATGACCCCTGAACTGGTCATGAGCATTGGCCGTCAGGCCATCGAGATGACTCTGATTCTGTCCGGACCACTGCTGCTGGCGGCACTCGTTATCGGCCTGATCATCAGTATTTTTCAGGCCGCAACGCAAATCAACGAGCAAACGCTTTCTTTCATACCGAAACTGGTGGGGATGTTTCTTGTGTTAATTCTGGCCGGACCCTGGATGCTGCAGATGATGGTCGATTACATTCGCCGCCTGTTCGAGAGTATTCCTCAGATCATCGGCTGAACGGCTCATGATCAGCCTGACTTCTGCCGAGATCAACGCCTGGATCGTCGCTTTTTTTTTCCCGCTGGCGCGCATCCTGGCGGTTCTTGTTAGCGCACCGCCTTTCAACAATGCCGGCTTATCAACACGCGTTCGCCTTGTTCTCGGACTGGCCATCGCCTTGGCCATCACGCCGGCGCTGCCTGGAATCCCCTCCGTCGAACCGGCTTCCGGCCACGGCCTCCTGATCCTCGCCCAGCAGATGATCATCGGTGTCGGCATGGGCTTCTCCATGCGCCTGGTGTTCAGTGCGGTAGACATGGCCGGCACCATGATCAGCAATCAGATGGGGATTGGCTTCGCTACCGCCTATGACCCGGATAGCGCATCCCAGACCCCCGTAGTTTCAGAATTCCTGGGCATGCTGGCCTTGCTGATTTTCATGGCCATCAACGGCCATCTCATGGTGATTGCCACACTGACGCAAAGCTTCACCGTTCTGCCCATTGCCAGCGCAACAGTCGCCTACGGAACTTGGCTTAACATCGCCAATGCCGGCGGAATCATTTTTTCTTCCGGAGTTTTACTGGCGCTGCCGGTCGTTGTTGCCCTGCTGATCACCAACATCGCTCTTGGGGTGTTAGGACGTGTCGCGCCTCAACTCAATCTCATGGCTATCGGCTTTCCGGTAACCATCGTTCTGGGATTTGCCGCACTGTTTGTCGGCATGTCACAGTTGAGCCCGCCACTGCTGCAAATGTTCGAGTACGGATTGCAGTCGATGCTGGGCTTCTATGTGATCAGATAGCCCTGGACTGATTTATTCTTCCTCTAGCGCCTTGCTGGAGTCTGAATTTTCACAAGCTGGATCGTGCCCTCGGACACACGACGTGTCAGCGGTGTGCTCGACTCGATACCCTCCGAGTAATCAAGAATGCGATAACTGGAAAACCCTCTTTCCTGCTGGAGTTGGAGCGCGCGTCGCTTGAGTATCTGCATGGCTTCCCCATCACCGCCGGTGCGGAAACTCTTGGCCTGCAACGAAAGGAAATAGGTATCGTCATTAAGCATTTTTTCTTCGATACTCCAGTTGGGCGCCAGAGGATCGTAGATGAAGTAGAGCAAAGCACCTGCCGCTGCTCCGACAGCAATTGCTTCTGAGGAATACGCTATTGTCGGCCCGATCTGTACTGTAGCCTTCGGAATGAAGGCACCCGTGCTGGGAATAGCAGCGGGGCCTCTTGTGCCGCACGCGGCGATGGAAAGCACGACAAGCGGGAGAGTAAGAAGGCCTAAAGTTCGCATGCCAGTCATCACAGGTAGTTGAACAAACTCAGTCCGCTGATCTGGACAAAGGATTTCTGCGCCGCCTGCAGATTGGTATTTTGCATCGTAAAATCGGAAATCGCCTTGGCATAATCAAGATCCTGGAGCTTTGACAGCGATGCCTGATACTGGACATCCAGATCGCTTGACGCACTCCCCAGCGAATCGAGTTCGCGCATCCTGGTTCCGACTGATGCTTGTACGCGACTCACATTATCAAAAGCCTGATCAAGATTCGTCAGTTGTCCCGCAATCGCGTTGGCATACTCGGTCGTTGAATACGTCGACTTCCCGACAGGAGCACGCAGAACCCCGATCAGATTCTGCATCGTCTGAAACAGGCTCTGAGTACTACTCGCGTTAATCGTGAAAGTATCGCCGGCAGTCGGCTGCCCATTGACCACGACCTGCGAACCGAAATCGACTCCACCTGCTGTCTGCAGGGAGATCGCCTGCCCATTCGTATAGGGCCGCAGAGCCGACAGGCCCCCAACCGGATCATAAACCCCGTAGTTCAACACTCCGGCTACATTCACAAAGCGAATTTCAAGGGGCTGGCCTGCAGCGGCATTATTCACTGCCAGCGCCCATTTCTGCGGATCCAGTACCGAACCGGCATTGACTGTGGCAGTTCCGTGGTTGGCACTGGGCTGGATCGTAAGCTTATCGCCATTTGCCGGTACGCCGCTCACAACGACCTGCGCAGCAAAATTCACTCCCCCTGCCGTCTGCAGCGGAATCGTCGCGGGAGAAGTGTAAGGGGTCAGTGCCGACAAGCCTCCAACCGGATCGTAAACCCCGTAATTCATCACTCCCGCAACATCAACAAAGCGAATTTCAAGGGGCTGTCCAGCGGCTGCGTTCTTCAGGGCGGCGTCCCATTGCGCCCGGTTCAGCACCGCACCGGCATCGGCCGTCGCGGTTCCCGTATTACCGATACCGAGGCTGACGCCAACATTCCCTCCCGTTGCCGTGGCGAATGTTCCATTCCCTGCTTTGGCATTCATGAAGACATCGCTACCGGCTACATTGACCGCCATCTGCCGGGACGAGGAGACCTGCAGCAAGCGTTCGCCGTCATCACCAAAATATCCGACAGGGGCCGTACTTGCCGGAGCCACGACGGACAAAGAGGCATTGATGGCAAAAGGAACCGTCGCCCCCCGGTATCCGGAAAACAGATAGTCTCCCGAACCATTCTTGGAATTGGCAATCCCCAGAATTGCATTCAGGTTGGCATCCAGTTCGGTGGCAATTGATGCGCGGTCACTGGCGTTCAGGGTCGTATTCCCGGCCTGAACCACTTTTTCCCTGACGTTCTGAAGCAGATCGGTCAATGAACTCAGTTGACTATCGACCAGTCCCAATTGACTGGTAGCGTTACCCTGGTTACTGATCTGTTGTGCATTTACACCCTGAGTCTGGGTTACCAGCAAGGCCTCGGCTGCCGCAACAGGATCATCTTCCGGCGTCAGTACGCGCCGTCCGGAGGACAACTGGTTCTGTAGCTTGTAAAGGTCGCTCAGATTGCGCTGGATGCCGAGGACTCCGGCGTCGTAGATCTGGCTCGTACTGATACGCATGGAATTCTCCTTAAGCCTGGATCGCCAACAGGCTGTCAAACAGCTTGTTGCCGATATCGAGCATCTTGGCTGAAGCCTGATACGCCTGTTGATAGCGCATCAGGTTCGCCGCTTCCTCATCAAGGTTGACACCGGAGAGCGAATCGCGTGCATCCGTCGATTGCTTGAGCAAGGCACTTTGCGCCTGGCTTTTAACCTCGAGTTCACGCGATTTGTTACCACTGTCGCTGACCAGCTGGGCATAAGCCGACTGGTAGCTGGCGGATTTTCCGGACATGGTGTTTTGTGTCTGGAGCAGCCCCAGCGTGAGCGCATTCCGCCCATCGGATACTCCGGCCAGATTCTTCCCCAGAGTGAAGGCATCGCCATTATTCAGATTGCCGAAAACGTCGAAGCTGACCCCGGCAAAAGCTACTGTTGCCCCCGAGGTATAGGGAATGGTCGGTCCCGGATAGACAGTCGTTGTGCTGCCGACGGTAACGGAAATATTCGCTCCCGCGGGAACTCCGGCCAGCGTGAGCGTATTGCCGGCGCTGCCATAAGTCAGCGTAATGCCCCCGGCAGGGATTGCCGGCGTGCCAAAACCGAACAAGGAATTGCCTGCCGATATTTTTCCGCTCCCCGTATTGGCACTGACTGCAGCCGTCCGGATCGGCATTGCCGCAGCGATCAGGCGGACATCTGCCGCCACGGTCGGGGTCACCGCAATATTTTTCGCCGCAGAACGTACCGGCTGGATGATGAAGGAATCACCGGTGGCCACAGTACCTGACGCCAGCGCAAAGGAAAATCCTTCGCTGCCCGCGATTGTCGTCGACAAATTTGCCAATAAAGCATTGGACCACTGCGTGTTGTCCGTCAATCGGGTCATCGTGTAATTGGTACCGTCGTACGAGAGACGATAATCCGAGTTGGTCAGTTTGGTGTAGAAATTGGAGCCCGTAGCGGCCGCGCTGAAAACCTGCGTTGATGCGCCAGCGGCCACCACGGGCAAGGGTACTCCATTCAGAGTCAGACCTTCACTTGCCGGAACCGCCGCCTGTAACAAGGCCAGGGTTCCCCCTGTCCAGGCTGTTCCATCGGACTGCCGTGTCAGCGTGTAAGCAGTTCCGGCGCCATTCAATGCCAGAGAATAGGCGCCATCAAGTGACGGCGGAAGCAGCGATGCTGTTATTGTCGCCGGGGTAACGGCGCTATTGACTCCATTGGCGATAACTGTCGGTTGCGGGACATTGAAGAAATTCGCCGCAAAATTCGCACTCCCAGTTGACTGCCCAAGCAGATCCTGGCCAAGCGCATGCTGCGCATTGAAAGTAAGTGCCAACGAAGCGGCATTGCGTCCAAGATCGTTGGCCACACGATCCAGAGAACTGCTTCTGAAATCCAGCAAACCGCCAAGTTTACCGCCGGTAATCAGCGACTCCGGTAACTCCTGTGTGCCAACCGCAGTTTTGATCCCCACCACAAAACGCGATGGATCGGCAACCGACGGGAGTGAGGTCATGGCATTCACTTGCGTACCGATGACCAATTGCTGTCCGTTCCCGATATAGACGTTGTAAGTGCCGTCCGTATTGGTCGTTGTGGTTACCTTGATCAGCTTGTTGAGTTCAAGAACCAGTTGGTCACGTTGATCCAGAAGGTCATTCGGCGACTGATTATTCGAAGACTGGGCGATAACGATACTTTCGTTGAGACTGGCAATCTGTTTTGAATAGCTATTGATCGAATCGACTGCAGTCGTTATCTGGCTATTCACGCCGTCAGCCATCTGGCTGATCCGGTCATCCAGTCCCTGAAAGCGCGCCACCAGCGCCTGAGCAGAAGAAATCATGGCCTGACGAGCCGGCAACTGTGAAGGGTTCGCCGACATCTGCTGCACACCCGTGAAAAAATCCTGCAGTGCAGGCGACAGTCCTGCATTCGCATCAGCCAGCATATTGTCGATTTCTTTGATCTGGGTGTAATACGCATCAAGTTCGCTGCTGGAGGTCTGAGCCCGGTTAACCTGCGATGACAGGAAACTGTCATACATGCGCTCGATCGTCGATACGTGCGCCCCCTGGCCGACATACCCCGCCCCGGTCAACATGGCAATATTGCTCGACTGCACCGTGCGCTGACGATTGAAGCCTGCCGTATTGGCATTGGTAATATTGTGCTCGGTCGTCATCAGCCCGAGTTGAGCAACCTGCAACCCGGCAATACCCGTATTGATGATCCCTGTTCCCATGGAGAGTGCTCCTGTTCCATGCTGTTAACGGCAAATTTGCCGGAAAATTGAGGTTTATTTGCTAAGCGACCAGCGCCTGGCGCAGCGTTGAGCCAGTGATAATCAGGCTGAGCTTGTCGGCATACATCGGGTCGGTGGCATAACCCGACTGTTGCAGTGATCGAGCAAACTGTGTGCCATCCTGCTGACCAAGCACTCCGGAAAACCGGGCATTGCTCTTGAGAAGATTCGCATAATCGCGAAAAGACTCGGCATAAGAACTGTAGACCCTGAACTTCTCGCGCGAGGACTGAGCAACTCCATTCACGTATTCGGTGGTTTGAACCTCCACCGATGCTCCCTGCCAGTTGCGCCCGGCCTTGACGCCGAACAGGTTATAGCTCGGGATACCCTCTGCAGTACGAATCTCGCTCTTGCCCCAGGCACTCTCCAGCGCCGAATGCGCGACCAGGAATTGGGGCGGTACGCCGAGGGTGTTAGCGGCCTCGACGGCATACGGCCAAATGCGGCTGACGTACTCGTTGGCGCCGCTGGAAGCACCCGTCGCGGGCACTGCCGATTCGCTACCGGTTAGTGGTGCACTACGGATTCTTTCAGCGCCCACCGGCAGTGAAGCGGCAGAACTTGCCGTCTGGCGCGCCAACATTGCCTGCTGAAGAACGTCCAGCGAAGAGAAGGTCGCGTCTGTTGTTCCTGAAGCCAGATTGCGCCCGAGTTGTTGTTCGATGAGCTTGGCAAAACCGAGCTTGCCCTGGGCTGAAAGATTCTGCGCCAGTTGCTGATCCATGATGGACGTGAAGAAACGGGTCTGGTCGCTGTCCATCAAGCCATCCTGCGGCGTTGCATCGCGCATGCTCTTGAGCATCATCTGCAGCAGCATGCCCTCGAACTGTTGTGCAGCTTCTTTCAAACCAGCCTGGGGATCCTGTTTTAACTTTGCGCGAAGATCAGCCGTGGCCTTGATATCAAGGACAAAACGATTGGCGTTAAGGTGTTCAGCTTTCATAAGCTGAAT
>CAIVZW010000168.1 GCA_903910495.1 uncultured beta proteobacterium | reverse complement strand
CTTGATGGCGCTCAAACGCGCCTACCGGATCTTGTACAAATCCGGTTTGATGCTTGAAGAAGCGCGTGCCAAACTTGAGGAAGAAGTCAAGTCGCATCCAGAGATTCAGCCCATTCTCGATTTTCTTGCGGTGTCCAAGCGCGGCATCATCCGATGACAGCAAAGCCGGTCCGTATCGCCATGGTGGCGGGCGAGGCTTCTGGAGATTTGCTGGCCAGCCACCTGATTCAGGCGCTCAAGGCCAAATTGCCCAATGCCGTGTTTTATGGGGTTGGTGGTCCAAAAATGGAGATGCAGGGTTTCGAATCTTGGCATCCACTCGAAAAACTCGCGGTTCGCGGCTATGTCGAAGTGCTCAGGCATTATCGTGAAATTTCCGGGATCCGCAGCGATTTGAAACGTCGCCTGTTGGCCGACCCGCCCGACATTTTCATCGGCGTCGATGCGCCAGACTTCAATCTGGCGCTGGAAAAAACGCTCAAGCAGCGCGGCATACCGAGTATTCATTACGTCAGCCCGTCGATCTGGGCCTGGCGCGGCAAGCGCATTCATACCATAGGAACTTCCGTATCGCGAGTATTGGCGCTATTTCCCTTTGAACCGATGCTCTACGAAAAGCAGGGGATCCCCGTCAGTTACGTGGGACATCCATTGGCCGACATATTGCCGCTTGAGGATGGTCGCGCCGGTGCCCGCGAGTTACTTGATTTGCCTGTGAATCAGCCGGTTTTTGCATTGCTTCCAGGCAGCCGTCAATCTGAACTGCACTACATGGCGGACACCTTTATCGCGACTGCGCGCGAGATCCACAAGAAACTGCCGAACTCTCTGTTTCTCGTTCCAATGGCGACACGAGAAACCCGCTTGTTGTTCGAAACGGCGCTTTACCGCTGCAATGCGCGCGATTTACCCATACGCATGTTGTTTGGGCATGCGCATGATGCCATGATGGCCTCTGACGCGGTGCTGGTGGCGAGCGGAACAGCGACACTGGAAGCCGCTCTGCTCAAGCGCCCAATGGCCATTGTTTACCGGATGGCCTCGTTTTCCTACCGCATGATGCGGCACATGGGCTATTTGCCCTATGTCGGCCTGCCCAATATTCTCGCTGGAAAATTTGTCGTTCCGGAATTCATTCAGAACGATGCGACACCGGAAAATCTTGCACAAGCCTTGCTCAATTACTACGCAGATAAGGCGACCTGTTCCCGTATCAGCGAAGTTTTCCGCGAGATTCACCTGCAACTCAAGCAGAATACCGCCGAAAAAGCGGCTACTGCGATTCTTGGCTGCCTGCCAGCGGCTTTACGTAACGATGCCCTTGTTGCTGCCTGAAGGCCTCGTCTGTGGGGTAGATGAAGCCGGTCGTGGTCCGCTGGCCGGTCCGGTGATGGCGGCAGCGGTTATTCTTGATCCAGCCAATCCTGTCGCAGGCTTGAACGACTCCAAGAAGCTATCCGCCAAACGCCGTGAAGCACTGGCCATCGAAATTCACGCCAAGGCATTGGCGTGGGCTGTCGCCGAAGCCAGCGTTGAAGAAATCGACCGGATCAATATTCTTCAGGCCAGTCTGCTGGCGATGCAACGTGCGGTTGAAAAACTTGTCATTGTGCCAAGCAAGGCCTTGATCGATGGAAACCGCTGCCCGAAACTGCCGTGCCCGGCGGAAGCGATTATCGGCGGCGATGGCAAGGTGGCGGCGATTGCGGCAGCGTCAATCCTCGCCAAAACCGTGCGCGACGCCGGCATGATGGAACTTCATGCCGTCTATCCCATGTATGGATTTGATCGGCACATGGGTTATCCGACTTCACTGCACCTTAAAGCCTTGCAGGAACATGGGGTGAGTCCGGTGCATCGGCGCAGCTACGCACCGGTGGCTCGATTGATACGTCCATGAAACACTTGGCTTCACGCGACAATCCGCATTTCAAGGCCCTGAAAAAGCTCTGCCTGAGCGGTCGCGAACGCCGGAAAACCGGACGTGCCATACTCGACGGCATGCATCTCATCGAGACGTATGTCCAGTATTTCGGCAAACCGGAGGAAATTGTCGTCAGTGAAAGCGGAGCAACTAGACGAGAGATTTCGCGCTATCTGCAACGTGTCAGTCCCGAAACCTCGGTGAGTGTTCTGGCCGATGAACTGTTTGATGATCTTGCGGTAGTTGAGACCCCTAGCGGCATCATGGCCGTTATTATTCAACCCCGATGCGCACACGGGTTCAATCAGGAAACTGATGCCGTATTGCTTGATGGCATTCAGGATCCCGGTAACGTCGGTTCAATCCTGCGCAGCGCTGCTGCTTCAGGTTTTCGTCAGGTACTTCTGTCCATTGACTGCGCTCAGGTATGGTCGCCCAAAACCCTGCGTGCGGCAATGGGCGCGCATTTCCAGCTTGATATCCACGAAAACTGTAATTTAGCGGCCTTCCTCGGCGGGTATCGCGGTCAGGCCATCCTGACGGCACTGGATGCGCCAGTCACGCTGTTTTCACTTGCTCTGAAAGAACCTCTGGCCTGGGTTTTTGGCAGTGAAGGACAAGGCGTCCGGCCTGAAGTGGCGGAATCAGTCAAGTTACGGGTTAGGATTCCGATGCCGGGAGCAAGCGAATCGCTCAACGTCGCCGCTGCTGCTGCGATCTGTCTGTTCGAGACTGTCCGTCAGCGCCAAACCCCTTCATGATCGGACTTGGATGCGCATCATGCGCGCCTTTTCACGATCCCAGTCACGTTCTTTTTCGACTTCGCGCTTGTCGTGCTGTTTTTTGCCCTTGGCCAGTCCGATTTCAAGCTTGATTCGTCCTCGCTGAAAGTGCAGATCCAGCGGCATCAGCGTATATCCCGCACGCTCGACCTGGCCAATCAACGTGCTGATCTGCTTGGCATGCAATAGCAGTTTTCGGGTACGGATCGGATCGGGATGGACATGCGTTGAAGCTTCGGGCATTGGAGTGATATGCATGCCAAAGAGGAAAACTTCACCACTGCGGACAACTACATAGGATTCCTTTATATTCGCTCGGCCGGCACGGATCGCCTTGACTTCCCAGCCTTGAAGTGCAATGCCTGCCTCGAATTTCTCTTCAATGAAGTAATCGTGAAAAGCTTTTTTGTTGGCGATGATGCTCATGGTGCGGTTCTCAGAGTTTGTTGCGCAGAGTGTTAGAATGCACAATTCTACAGGATTCACGAGGCACGCCTGCAGATGGCCATGGTTGAAAAATCGGTACTGATCGAGCGTTCTGCGCAGAATATGTTCGCTCTCGTCGACAATGTCGAAGATTACCCCAGGTTTTTACCCTGGTGCAGCAAGACACGGGTCGAATTCCGCGATGAAAAAAAAACGGTAGCTACACTGCATATCAGCTACCTCACCGTCAAATCACACTTTACCACCGAGAACGAGAAGGTAATACCGTTGCGGATGAGCATCAGGCTGGTTGATGGCCCGTTTCGCAGGCTTGAAGGCTTGTGGCTGTTCAAGCCTCTGGCCGAAAATGCCTGCAAAATTGACTTTCAGCTTTCATACGATTTTTCCAGCAAAATATTCGAAAGAGTTATCGGTCCGGTTTTCAGCCAGATTACCAATACCTTCGTCGATGCCTTCGTAAAGCGCGCTGATGAAGTCTATGGAGCATCAAATGCCTGAAATGATGAACATCGAAGTGGTTTATCCCCTTGCACAGAAGCAGGAGATTTTCGCCGTCAAGTTGCCTGAAGGGGCAACTGCGCGTCAGGCTATTGAAGCCTCTGGTGTTCTGCAGAAATATCCCGAGATTGATCTAACTAAGAACAAACTCGGGATATTTGCCAAGCTCGCCAAACCGGAGGCGCCATTACGCGACCGGGATCGGGTAGAAATCTACCGGCCATTGATTGCTGACCCGAAGGAGGTGCGCAAACAACGGGCGGCGGAAGGCAAGGTAATGAAAAAAGGTGCCGGCGAGCAGGAGAGCGAGTAGACAACTGTTTACTTGCAGGTTGTCTGCAAGACCTGACGCACTTTTGCGATCTCCTGTTCGCGCTGTGCGTCTTCCATGAAATAACGCTCGCCTTTATCGTCACGCATACCGATTCGTTCACCGGATTCAAGTGCCTGCAGGTGTCGGCGTACGCTTTCGCAGCTCTCCTTCTTTTCTGCGGATGCAGATTGCTCCTTGTTTGCCTTTTCCGTGGTTTCCTGGGCTTCCTTCTGGCGCTTGCGAAACTCCAGTTCCCGATCAGCCGCTGTCTTCTGAGGAGATGCGCTTGCAACCGAGGGGTCTGTTTCGATTTTCCGCTGCTGGCGGGCAAATCCGACCGGGGGTTTGTCAGAAATAATGGTTTTGCCGTTTTCATCCTTCCACTGGTAAATCTGGGCGTTTACCACAGTAGCAGCGAGAAGGGCGGCAACAGTCAGGGCAAAGCGTTTCATGGTCATCCTGTCCTCAGAGAGCATGCTGTATAATACTGATTTGTGACCTGGGATCATAGGCCATGCGTTTAATTCAAAGGGCGTTAACGTTTGATGACGTCCTCCTCGTTCCAGCCCATTCCTCAGTTTTACCCCGTGATGTTAACCTCCGGTCTCGCCTGACTCGCAACATCACGCTCAATATGCCGCTGGTTTCTGCGGCCATGGACACGGTAACTGAAGGTCGTCTTGCCATTGCCTTGGCACAAGAGGGCGGAATCGGCATTGTGCATAAGAATCTCAGCCCGAGAGCGCAGGCTATGGAAGTCGCGAAGGTCAAGCGTTTTGAATCGGGCATTCTGAAAGATCCGATAACCGTTCCGCCGACCATGTCGGTGCGCGAAGTATTCGAATTGACTCGCTTGCACAAGATTTCGGGTTTCCCTGTCCTTGAAGGTCAGGTTGTGGTCGGCATTGTGACCAACCGCGACTTGCGTTTTGAAACCAACCTCGACCAGCCGGTGCGTAATATCATGACTCCCCGCGAACGCCTGGTTACGGTGAAGGAGGGGGCTACCGTAGAGGAAGGCAAGGCGCTGATTCACAAGCATCGCCTCGAGCGTGTGCTGGTCGTCAATGACGCTTTCGAACTGCGTGGCCTGATTACCGTCAAGGACATCATCAAGACCACCGAACACCCGTCGGCCAGCAAGGATGCTTCAGGGCGGCTGTGCGTCGGTGCGGCGATCGGGGTGGGTGCAGATACCGAAGCGCGCGCGGAATTTCTCGCCGAAGCAGGGGTCGATGTGATTGTGGTCGATACCGCACATGGACACTCACAGGGCGTTCTGGATCGTGTACTGTGGGTCAAGAAGAATCTGCCGATGGTTGAAGTCATCGGGGGCAATATCGCCACAGCCGAAGCCGCGCGTGCGTTGATTGATCACGGGGCTGACGGCGTCAAGGTCGGTATCGGTCCAGGGTCCATTTGTACGACACGGATTGTGGCTGGCGTTGGCGTACCGCAAATTACGGCTATCCAGATGGTTTCCGATGCGCTCAAAGGTAGCGGGGTGCCAATGATTGCCGATGGTGGAATCCGTTATTCCGGGGATATCTGCAAAGCGATTGCTGCGGGTGGCAATTCAGTGATGCTCGGTGGTCTTTTTGCCGGAACCGAAGAAGCGCCGGGTGAGGTCGAACTCTTTCAGGGACGCTCGTACAAATCCTACCGCGGCATGGGCTCGATTGGTGCCATGGCGGCGGGTGCGGCGGATCGCTATTTCCAGGACAGTTCCTCCAACGTCGATAAACTCGTGCCGGAAGGCATTGAAGGCCGTGTGCCTTACAAGGGCTCAGTGCTGGCAGTGATTCACCAGTTGATGGGTGGCCTGCGTTCTTCCATGGGTTATCTGGGTTGCGCGACGATCGACGAAATGCATGAGCGAGCAGCGTTTGTTGAAATCACCTCGGCGGGTGTTCGCGAGTCACATGTGCATGACGTACAGATTACCAAGGAAGCACCGAATTACCACATTGACTGATTGATTCCGTGTCCTGAGGGGCGGCTCTAGGGTGTATTTTCATTTGACGGACGGTCACGCAAGCACCGGGCCGGGATGCAGCGCAAGGCGCCGTAAGCGCGGCGTGGTTATTCCACGCAAGCGCGCGGCAACGCAGCGAAGCGCCCGGCCCGGTGCTTGCCCTCCGGGTTGTTGCCCAATGCGCCCGATACGGCGTTGCTCGCCTCGCCAATGGAACAACCATTGGCCTCGGCTCGCGCCTTGTCTCGGACGCATTGGGCAACAACGTGATCCGCCCGCTAAATGAGAACACACCCTAGTGCTTTTTGTCGGTATACGGGTTGCACATCCAAGTGCCTGGCTATCCGAAGTGTTTTACAGGCAAACACCGCATGTCGGGTTTTCACTACCAGCCCGACAAGGCATGAATATTGCGACATGAGTCAGGGAAGGGTTCAAACCCGATGGCTTGCGGCCTCCTCCCTGCGTAGATCCAGCCGAATCGTGGTCAGATGGACGTTACGAAGAGCTGGCGGAGGAGCAGATGTTTGCGAAACGGCCCCGTATTTGGAGTAATGTTACCGTTTGGCCACAAAGGATAGGCATGAGTGAAATAGGGTTACCGTTCATTCACATCGACTGCGCTTCCCGATGCAGAAGAGCGTTTTTTTTCGTATTCTGCTCAGGTCTGCTGGCATTGTTTTCGACCGGGTCGAATTGTACGGAAAACTCGTCTCCTCCGATTCGCTTCGGCATCACCCCGGCTATCGTCCATGATCAATACGGTGTGCTGGACGACTGGCGCGTTTATCTCGAACGGAAACTGCAACGCAAGGTGGAATTCATCTCGCGCGACAGCTATCGCGAGACCATTGATCTGGTTTCACAGAAGAAGCTCGATTTCGCCTGGGTATCGACTCTGCCCTACGTCTATCTCCATCGGCGCAACTACGCGCGATTACTGGCAACACCCTTGTATCGTGGGCGGCCGTATTATTGCGCGTACTTCATCGTTCCGGCCACGGACAACAAAACCACGTCGCTGCTGGATCTGGAGGGCAAGGTGTTCGCCTACGCCGATGCCTATTCGAACACGGGCTATCTGGTACCCCGAAGCCTCTTGCGTCAGGCCGGGAAGGATGAGAGCAATTTTTTCCGGAAAACCTTTTTTACCTGGTCGCATCGCAAGGTCATTGTCGCGATTACCGAAGGACTGGCCGATGGCGGATCAATCGACAGCTTTGTCTGGGATACACTTTCGGTTATCCACCCGGAACTGACAAGCCAGACGCGAATTGTTGCCAAATCCGAGGAATACGGGTTCCCGCCCATTGTGGTTAATGTATCTGTCAGCCAGCACGACAGCGCGGCGATGCGCAGCGTACTGATTGATATGGGCAGAGATCAGGACGGCATCGCTCTGCTCAAGCGGCTCAACATCGACGGCTTCATCCCGGGTGACGCCGCCCTGTACGAGAAAGTCGCCAGATTGCAGCGTTCAGTCAGCAAACCATGAGACTGTTCGATCTCAGCTTCCGTGTGAAACTTCCGTTGCTGGGGGCCCTATGGATTGTCGTCTCTGCACTGGGTGTTTCGTCTACGCTGATGATCGCTGCGTATGCGGCACTGAGGGAAGATTTTCGGGTTAATACGGAACTCGTCGGGCGCTCACTCGCACCCAGTCTGCTTCAGGCCATGCTCCATGATGACACGTGGCATGCCTTTGAAACGCTCAGCGCGCCGACCCGCAAGGCACAGGACGCCAACCCGGTAAAAGCCGAGACCCTGCTGGTTGTCGACACGGCGCTTAATGTGTTTGTCTCGTCTCACCCCAGGAAGGCTCCCATACTTGCCCCGCTGCGCAGTCTCGGAGCAGACTATGCCGTGCTGGCGGAGAGAATCCCCTTGTTGGGAAGCAGTGCCCCGCAAACCATGGAAATACCTCATTCTGATCGTCTCTATGTGCTGACTCCCATTGGCGATGATCATGTCCGTTTTGGCACTTTGATTATCGTCGTCGACAAGGATTTTTTCTTGCAGCGTTTTTATACGATTGCCTGGTATGGCCTGCTCACCGGGCTTCTGGTTCTGGCGCTGCTGCTCCCCATCAGCTGGTATTGGGGGCGGCGCATGGCCTTGCCGCTGTCGCAACTGACCGAGCGCATGGGCGAGATCGGCAAGCGTCTGCCGGCCGGTATCGACCCCGAGCTTTACAACTACGGGGACGAACTTGGTCGTTTATTCTCGGTATACAACCAGATGCTTGTCGAACTGAGAACAAAAGAGGGTATGGAAAAGCAGATTATCCAGTCCGAACGACTGGCGGCTCTGGGTCAATTGGCGGCGAGCATGGCCCATGAGATCAACAACCCGCTGGGTGGCATGCTGACCGCGATCGATACGCTGAAGTGCCATGCCGAAATTGATCCGCAGACGAAGAAGACGATTGACCTGATCGAGCGCGGCCTGATGCAGATCAAGGACACGGTTGGGGCATTGCTGGTCGAAGCCAGACTGAAAAGCCGCAACCTCACCTCCCAGGACATCGAAGACGTATTGACGCTGATGATGCCACAGGCGCACAAGAAAGCCTTGCGCCTGGAAGTGAGAAATACCCTCGATGCCGATGTCAGCTTGCCGGCCACATTGATTCGCCAGATCCTGATCAACCTCCTGCTCAACGCCGTGGCGGCAAGCCTGCCGCAGGGCGCCATCGCCTGCGATTTTGGAACCAGGGAAGGAAACCTGCATCTGCTCGTCGCCAACAGCGGGGTAATGCCTACGGCAGAACAGGTTGCGCATCTGTTCGAGCCCTTCTTCTCGTTGAGCGACGGCGGGCACGGGCTGGGTCTGTGGGTCACTTACCAGATCGTGCATCAACTCGGCGGCAGAATCAGCGCGACAAAAGAGGGAGATCAAATGCATTTCAAGGTCGAAATTCCGGTCGAGGTGATCCAGTGAGCGCACAGTCGTCTTACCGTATCTGCCTGATTGAAGACGACGCGATCATGGGTGAAGCCTTGCTCGATCGTTTTACCATCGAGGGATTCTCCTGCGACTGTCACCGGACCGGCAGGTCGGCACTGCTGGCGCTGGCACGCAAGCACTACGACGTGGTGATCTGTGACATCCAGTTGCCTGACATCAATGGCGAGGATCTGTTCATACAGCTTAGCGCTGGCGCAACGGACCTGCCGCCGTTTGTCTTCATCACCGGCTACGGCGCCGTTGATCGTGCCGTGCGCCTGCTCAAACTCGGCGCCCACGACTACCTGACCAAACCACTCGATATTCATGCGTTATTGCACACGATAAACGAACTTTGTACCCGATCAAGACCGCCCTCGACCGGCGAACACACCCTTGGCATCTCCAGTGTCATGCGCTCGATCGAGGCCATGCTGCCTCGGCTGGCAGACAACTCAGGTTCGGTTCTCATCACCGGCGAATCAGGCGTTGGCAAGGAAGAGGTCGCCCGCGCGCTGCACCGGCTGGGTGATCCGACCGGTCGCCAGCCTTTCGTTGCCGTCAACTGCGGCGCATTGACCGAAACCCTGCTTGAGGCTGAATTGTTCGGGTACACCAAAGGAGCCTTCACCGGAGCGATCCGCGACAAAAAGGGTGTTTTCGAGCAGGCCAATGGCGGAACCCTGTTTCTTGACGAGATCGGGGAAATGTCACCGGTCATGCAGGTCAAGCTGCTGCGCGCGATCCAGGAGCGCAGCATCGTCCGGATTGGTGCCGAGACAGCGGTTTCAGTATCCATCCGACTGGTCTGCGCTACGCACCAGGATCTCAAACAAATGGTTGAGGCCGGTCGCTTCAGGGAAGATCTTTACTATCGCATTCATGTCATCCATCTGCATATACCGCCGCTGCGCGAACGCAAGGATGACATTCTGTGGTTGGCACAGCGACTGCTCAGCACCTGGGCAACAGAAAACTCGGATCCGCGCAGTCTGCATCCTGCAGCCGAGAAGGCGCTGTTCGACTATCCATGGCCGGGGAACATTCGCGAACTCAAGCATTGCCTCGAGCGCGCCTGTATCCTCTCGAGAAAAACCATTATTTCAGTCGAGATGCTGTTTGGCAGCACCTACACAGTCCCTCCCTCCGAGCAGGTGCAATCGTCGAATTCCCTCAACGAGTATCTGCAAAGCTGTGAGCGAAAATACATTCTGGAAGCCCTGCGCATCAATAATGGCCGGATCGGCGATACGGCGGGAAGTCTCAAGATCAGCCGCAAGAATCTTTGGCAAAAGATGAAAAAGCTTCATCTACAGGATTCAGCCGACACTCCTTCCACTGAAGACAGTCCACCCCTGACGGACTGATGGCGCCAGTCCAATGTTCTGGTGATTGCGCAGCGCTGACTGGCCGGATTTGATCCGGCCTTGCTTCAACAGCCGTGCCGGAAGAAATGCAGCAATCGCTGCGGCAGCCAGTCGAGACGTCCGGGCAGGCTGCCGGAAACAAAGCCGGCGTGACCGCCGGTACGCGGAAAATAGAGCGTCACGTCGGAAGAAACCTGATCGGGTCCCGGTAAGGCGTTCGGTGGCAGGAAGGGGTCATTCTGCGCATTGAGCACCAGCGTCGGCAGGCGAATGGCGGGCAGCCAGGGCTTGCTTGAAGCACGGCGCCAGTAGTCATCTGCACCGGCAAAGCCATGCAGCGGGCCGGTTACCACATCGTCGAATTCGTAAACGGTAGTGGCTTCGCGCAAGCGGCTCTCGTCAAACAGGCCGGGGAAGCGCTTCAGCTTGGCGGCTGCAGTTGGCTTGAGGGTGTGCAGAAAATGCCGGGTATAGACCCGGTTGAAACCACGCCCAAGGTTGTGCCCACAGGCACTCAGATCGAGTGGCGCGCTCACCGCCGCCGCCGCGCAGAGGGTAAGTGCAGCGGAAGATTCCCGCTCACCCAGCCACTTGAGCAAGGCGTTGCCCCCCAATGAGACACCAACCGCATAGAGCGGGCGTTCAGGGTGATGCTGTTTCAGCCGGTGCAGTACCCATTCGATTTCCTCACTGTCGCCCGAGTGGTAGGCGCGCGGCAGCCGGTTGGCTTCGCCGGAACAACCGCGGAAATGGACGACCACGCCGCCCCAGCCAATGGCCGTTACGGCGTGCATCAGAGCCAGTGCGTAATGGCTGTTCGAGCTTCCTTCGAGGCCGTGGAAGAGAATGACGAGCGGCGTACGGCTGATGTTCAGTGCATTGCTGGCGGCTTCGCTCCAGTCGAGATCGATGAAATCCTTGTCCGGTGTTTCCCAGCGCTCGCGCCGGTAGGGGTGTGACTCAGGCTTGATGAGCAGCGGATAGATCGTCTGGGCGTGGCCGCCGGGGAGCCACTTGGGTGCGTGGTAATCGATCAATGCAGTGTCCGCAGCGAACTGTTGTGTGCTTCTACGCCAGTTTCTGCGGCATCGGCGGCGGCCGAAGTGTGGTGCGCGAGCAGGCGCCAGCCACTGGCGCCGCGCTGAAATACGTTGGTGGACAGCATCGGGCCATGCGGTGTCGGTTCGTCACCGAGATAGAGCGTCTCAATCACGCTATGGACGTCAAGCAGCACGCCTTTCCAGCGCACGCTGCACTTTACATGCACCGTCAGTCGGGGATTGTTGGCGAAAATAATGCGCCAGCTGTCGCGTATCGCCACGTGCCCGACCAGACGTTGGCCGGTCGGGTGAATACAGACGATTTCCTCATCGTCGGCCCAGACACTCATCAGTGCGTCGAGATCGCCACGGCCGATGGCCTCATAGAAGGCGTCTTCAACGTCCTCGGCCGAAGTGAAGATGACACTCATGAGCAAGCGCCCCTCAGTTCCGTAAGCAGACAGGCATCAAGCACCCGCTGTGCTTCCAGCGTATTCAGGCAGTCCAGGTGGCCGAGCGGGCATTCACGCTTGAAGCATGGACTGCACTCGAGCTTGAGACTGATGATCCGGGCGTGCGCGGAAAGCGGCGGCGTAAAGCCGGGTGACGACGATCCGTAAACGGCAATCAGCGGCCGCTCGAGTGCGGCGGCGACATGCATCAGGCCCGAGTCGTTGCAAACGACAAAGCTGGCTGCCGCGATGAGGTCAATGGCCTGCGTCAGCGAGGTGCTGCCGCAAAGGTTGATGGGCTCTGCGACGGAGCTCAGACGGAGAATATCGTCGCCAACCTCCTTGTCCTTCGGCGAACCGAGCAGCCAGACAGCGTAAGCCCGTCCGGCCAGTTCGTCGGCCAGGGTGGCGAAATGACGCGCCGGCCAGCGCTTGGCCGCGCCGTATTCTGCACCGGGACAGAATACCGCGATTTTTTCCGTGCGCATCAGGCCGAGCGCTGCGAGTGTTGCCGTCTGCTGTTCAGGGCTTGAGGCCAGGCGCGGATTGTGCATCGGTCTGGGCAGGGGTGCGCCGGGGGCTTCCGCGAGTTGGGCAAAGCGTTCGGCCATCTGCGGCAAGGCGTTGCCGTCGAGGGTGTGGCGGGTGTTGATCAAGCCGTAGCGGTGCTCGCCGGTGAAGCCGATACGTTCAGGAATGCCGGCAAGAAAAGGGATAAGCGCCGACTTGAGCGAATTCGGCAGGACGTAGGCACGCTGGTAGCCCTTGTGCGCTAATTGGCGAGCCAGATGGTAACGCGCGCTGAGCGAGAGTTCGCCGTGCGCGAAGGGCATATTGATGACCTCACCGATTTCAGGCATGCGCTGAAGTACCGGCGCAACCCAGGAGGCAGCCAGTGCATCGAGTTGCAAGCCCGGAGTGTGTTTGTGCAAACGCATGAACAGCGGCTGGGCCATGACGGTATCGCCAATCCAGGCGGGGGCGATGATCAGGGCTTTCATGACGTGGTGCTCAAAGGCGTTGGGAACTCCTCTGAACCCCCGGCGCGGTACAGCACGCAGAGGGTCATCCGGCTTTGGCGATGGTCGATGCTCAGTGATGACCCCCGGACACTTTGCCCTTGAAGACGTAGCGCGTACTACAGTAGGGGCATACGGCCTCGCCGCTATGCAG
>CAIVZW010000167.1 GCA_903910495.1 uncultured beta proteobacterium | reverse complement strand
TGGAAAAGATGATGAAGGATGCATGATGCAGGGACCGGTATACGACTTTGTTCTCAAGTATTGCACAATGAACCCGCAGGGAAAGGAAGTAAGCGGCGCCAATAGATGCGCAGTACCAAAGGAAATGCAGAGCTAGTTAAACATACCGACTTAAATAATGCCGCATAATCTACGTAGCACTGAATTCGATGTTCGCCAGCGATCGAAGCATTGCTCGACCGCTGCAAGGAGTTCGTGCAAGGTTGCGAAGAAGCGATTATGGGTCGCCATGCGGCGAGCCAATTTCCAAACGCGCTCGATGGGTGCCAGTTGGGGACTGTATGGCGGTAGAAAGAGCAACGTGAGAATCCGGCGATATTTGCGGAGCAATGGCGCCAGTAGTATGGCGTGGTGGTATCTGGCGTTGTCGAGTATAACGACCATACGTTTGCTGCGCGACCGATGCCGTAGCAAGCGCTTCAGGAAACTCTCGAAGGTGAGCGCGTCGAACTTCTCGCACAGGGCACGCACGAATTTGCCGGTGCTCAGGCTGACCGCGCCAAAGCAAGCGACAGATTTGCGGGTGGGGGCATGCATCAGCACCGGGTCCTTGACCTCGGGTGCTACCCACATTCGGCACCGTGTGCCGTGCTGTTGGAAATGGCATTCGTCCAAACTCCATAGCTCAAGGTCCCGACGTCTTGCCAGACGGAGCAGTTTTTTTTACAGCCACGACCTTGACGGGGTCGGACTGGGCGATCTGCGGTCTGGGCTTGCGAAGCCGGAAGCCCATTTGCCCAAAAATACGCTGGCACTGGCGCACGCCCAATGCAACGTTATAGCGCTGACGCAAGTGTTCGGAGAGCATTTTGCCGTCCCACAGATGGCCGGTGAGACCAAATACCCCAGGGTCGCGTCGCAAGTCGCGCCCCAGTGCTGCCCACTGTTTGGCATCCAACGTCGTCGGCCGTCCCGAACGCTCGCCTTCACGCACACCCTCCAAGCCGTTAGTCTCGAATCGCTTAACCCAGCGTTGCACCGTACGCCGGTCTTCGCCAAACAACTCGGCAACCTCCTGGCAGCTTTGGCCACCAGTCACCAGCAGCAACCCATGCAGCCGATGGTCGTAGCGCGACTCGTCGGAACGCGCAATTTCTTGTTGGATGGCGATTCGCATCACTTCAGGATCGGCAATTTGCAGCTTTCTCATGACAACACCTCCGCAAAAGGGAACTGTCATCAGTATAGTACATTAATGCGGCATTACTTATGGCGCTATGTTTAGTGCAAAAAGGAACAGTGCTACTTTCAGTACGTTCATGCTTATCTCCTCGATTGATTAAATTAGTTCAGCAATTCCTGAAAACCAGTGAGGTATTGATTCCACCAAAAGCAAAATTGTTACTCATAAAATATTCCGTATCAATATTTTTTCCGCTGCCAACAATGTAATCAAGTTCGGCACAAGCCGGATCCGGGTTGGCCAGATTGATCGTCGGCGCAAACCACTTGCACCTCATCATTTCAATTCCCCACCAGGCCTCAATGGCGCCGCACGCACCCAGCGTATGGCCCAGGTAGCTCTTCATCGAGCTGATCGGCTTACCCGAGCCGAGAACGCTGGCTGTCGCTTGGCTTTCAGCAACATCCCCGCGATCCGTTGCTGTTCCGTGAGCACTGACATAACCGATGGCCGAAGGTGAAAGCCCGGCATCTTCAATCGCCTTCTGCATCACTACAGCCATCGTCGCACTTTCCGGCTGAGTGATATGACTGCCATCTGAATTGCTGGCAAAGCCAACAACTTCGGCGTAAATCCTTGCGCCACGCGCCTTGGCATATTCATACTCTTCAAGAACCAACGTTGCTGCCCCTTCGCCA
Source organism: uncultured beta proteobacterium (assembly GCA_903910495.1). The sequence continues at coordinate 933 of CAIVZW010000167.1, read as the reverse complement.
ATGACCAAGCCGTCGCGATCACGGTCGAAGGGGCGCGGTGTTGTTTCCGGCGAATCATTGCGGCAACTCGTGGCAAACAGCGTGTCAAAAACTGCCGCCCCCGGCGCGGAGAGTTCTTCTGCACCACCGGCCAGCATCATTAGCTGACGACCAAAGCGAATTGCCTCATAGGCGTAGCCGATACCCTGGCTACCCGATGTACAGGCACTCGACGTCGGAATGACACGCCCCTTGAGTCCCAGGAAGAGGCTCACATTGACGGCAGCAGTGTGCGGCATCATCTGTATATAGCTGGTAGAAGTTACCCCTTGCATCGAGCCGGACTCGAGCATGTGCCCGAAAATTCGTACCGGATCGACACTGCCCGATGACGAACCGTAAGCGATACCCATCCGACCGTCTCGAATCTCCGGATAGTCCAGAAGACCTGCGTCGATCAGCGCCATCTCGCTGGCACGGACAGCAAGTAATGAAACCCTTCCCATCGAGCGAATCATTTTGCGCGGATAATGCGCCGGCGTCTCGAAGTCTTCGATGGGAGCACCAAGTCGAGTATTGAGCGTATCGAAATAATTCCATTCTGACATGTGGCGAACCGCATTGCGTCGCAGGCGCAGATTGCTTTCGATCCTTTCCCAGTTATCACCCAGTGCAGTAATACCGGCCATGCCGGTAACAACCACGCGTTTCATCAGATAATTCCCCCATTAACACCGAGAACCTGTCGCGTGATATACGACGCTTCGTCGGACATCAGAAACGATACCGCAGCCGCCACTTCATCAACCCGCCCGAGACGGTTCATTGGAACGTTCTTCAAAGCTTCATCCAAAGGAAAATCATCAGTCATGCCGGTTTCGATGAGACCCGGCGCAACGCAATTAACGGCAATCCTGCGACTTGCCAGTTCGGCCGCCAGTGCCTTGGTGGCCC
>CAIVZW010000166.1 GCA_903910495.1 uncultured beta proteobacterium | reverse complement strand
CTGCGCTTCATCACCAAGGACGTGCTCGACACGCTGACGCCGCGCGAAGCCAAGGTGCTGCGCATGCGCTTTGGTATCGAAATGAACACCGACCACACGCTGGAAGAAGTCGGCAAGCAGTTCGACGTGACCCGTGAGCGTATCCGCCAGATCGAAGCCAAAGCCCTGCGCAAGCTGCGCCATCCGTCGCGTTCGGATAAACTGCGCAGCTTCCTCGACAACGGCAACAGCTAAACGTTTTAGGGCCTCTAGCTCATGCTTGGTTAGAGCAGCGGACTCATAATCCGTTGGTGCCGTGTTCGACTCACGGGAGGCCCACCACTTAAAGCCCCGTGCCGCAAGGCTCCGGGGCTTTTGTTGCCCGAAGCGCCAGTATTGGTGGGGTTCTGGGGAGTAAGCCAAGCTGATGCTGGTGAATCTTCTGTGCAGATTGCATAGCATCACTTCGGGTATTACAATGACCTCGTCTGTAATACAGAAGGAGCCATGCCATGTCGACGACACTTACCAGCAAGGGTCAGGTCACCATCCCCAAGCAGATTCGCGATGCGCTGAATCTGGCACCCGGATGTTCGGTAGATTTTGCGGTCAATGGCGAGGGCGATGTCGTGATCCACAAGGTGGGCGCGCGGCTCAGTCGCAAGCCTGACCGCTTCGAATCCGCCCGTGGCAAGGCCGATGTCAAATGGCGGACTGACGACCTGATGGCACTACTGCGCGGCGAAGGCTGAGGTGGCGTCTATGTTGCTGGTCGACACCAACGTGCTGGTCGACGTTCTGGAGAACGATCCGGAATGGGCGGACTGGTCGATTGGCCAACTGCGCGCCCAATCAAAAGTTCATCGGCTGGCGATCAACCCGATCATCTACTCTGAATTGTCGTTAACATTCTCGACCGTCGAGGCACTCGACAAAACTATCGATGAGCTTGGGCTGGCAATGCTCGAGTTGCCGCGCCCGGCATTGTTTCTCGCGGGCAAAGCCTTCGTGCGTTACCGCCGACAGGGCGGCACCAAAAGCAACGTGCTGGCCGACTTCTTCATCGGCGCGCATGCGGCCGTATCACGCTATCCGCTGCTCACCCGTGATACTCGCCGCTACAGCTCCTATTTCACCGATGTAAAACTGATCGCGCCGGATCAAGCATAGGGGAAAGCATTGAACTCGATAACCAGAATCAAGGTCAGACAGGGAGATTTAGTCTGATGGTTTTCAGCGAGGACTCACGGGTCAAGATCCCCTGCGTCCTGCATCTGGTGTGCCTTGGCTACCGCTATCTTTCCATGAAAGATGCGGCTTGGGATGAAGAGACCAACCTCTTTCCTGAGCAGTTCCGCTCTGCCATCGCCCGGATCAACCCGGATATGGCGGCTGGACGCTCTCGTGGAAACACTCGATACCTGCTGCACAGCCCGACCCAGATCATCCGCTACAGCAACCGCATCGAAATCCTCAATGTTGGTCACTCCCTCAAAGAGCCGGAACAACTCGGGACCCCGGGGTCCCGGCTACGCAACCCCTCCATCGCTGCGGTCATGCACGATGGCCGAGGCAAAAGGCACCGGCATTCGTGCCATGCGTCGCCTGGCCGGTGAAGCCGGATTGCCCCTGCCGGAGTTCCATTCCGACCGGCAGGCCAACGAATTCAAGGTCACACTGTTCCTGCACAACCTGCTGACCGAGGAAGACTACGCCTGGCTGCATGACCTGGCCGGCAACACCCTCGGCCCCGAAGAAGCCAAGGTGCTCATTTATGCGCGCGAGACCGGGGCGGTAGACAACACCGCCTGTCGCGATTTCTCCGGTCTCGATACGCTGGCCGCCAGCAATGTGCTGCGCCGGTTGCGCGACCGTGGCCTGCTCGATAAGCAGGGCGGCGGCAGTCGTACCTATTACACTCTGTCCATTCCGACTGAACGGACTATCGCAAAACCCGAGCAGGCCGTTCTGCCGCTCGAAGGTGTAGAGATTCCCGCAAGGACAGGCGTTTCCTCATATGGGGATTCCGGGAATCCCCATATGCCTGCCCGCGAATCCCCAGAAGCGCCCGCAATCAGCGCAGAAGGATGCAACCCTGAGCTTGCAACCTTGCCCCCCGAGCTTGCAACCTTGCTTGCAACCTTGAACGGACGCGTTACACCGGTTGCCTTGCGCGACGCTATCCGACGGCTCTGCACCTTGTCGCCGCTGACCGGCGACCAGCTTGCAACCTTGCTCGGCAAGGACCGGCACTACCTGCGCAACAAGCACCTGATCCCCATGGTACGCGACGGCTTGCTCAAGTTCCGCTACCCGGAAAGCGCCAAGCATCCGAACCAGGCTTACGTGGTGCCTACGGAACGAGGCAACGGGCATGGCTGAGAAGAAGTTGAAAGCCGGTTGGCGCAGGGTGAAATTCGGGGACGTGGTGGGGCTGTCCAAGGCGCGCTGTGCCGATCCCCTCGCCCAAGGCCGAGCCTTTCAAACGCTGGCTGGCCCAGGTGGGTTACGAACGGGTCAAGGAAATAGAGAACCCAGAACTCGCCAGCGCTCGCGCCCGCGAGTTGTATCAGGCCAAGGGTTATCCGCAGGCGT
>CAIVZW010000165.1 GCA_903910495.1 uncultured beta proteobacterium | reverse complement strand
TCAGGAAGGTGCCGCCGAAGGGACGGAAGCCGCCGTGCAGGACCAGGCCGTTCATGATCACGGCCATGCCGAATTCGCGCACGCCGTAATGGATGTAGTTGCCGCCTGCGTCGATGGTTTCCGGGCGCAGGTCACGGCAGCCTTTCCACTGCGTCAGGTTGGACGGGGCCAGGTCGGCGGAGCCGCCGATGAATTCGGGAACGCTGGGCGCCAGGGCCTGGATGGCGTTCTGCGAGGCCTTGCGCGTGGCAATGACCTCACCCTTGTCGATGATGCTCTGCAGTGCTTCGGCCGATTTGGCCGTGTAGTCGGGGTGCAGTTCGCCTTGACTGCGGCGTACGAATTCGGCGGCAAGTTCGGGATGGGCTTTACGGTAGGTGGCGAACAGGGTGTCCCATTCGCTCTGGTGCCGGGCTCCGGCCTCTCTGGCATTCCACAGGGCGCGTACGGCGTCGGGGATTTCGAAGGGACCGTCGGTGATGCCGAGGGCCGCCCGGGTGGCGGCAACTTCGTCCTTGCCCAGCGGGGAACCGTGCACGTCGTGGGTACCGGCCTTGTTGGGCGAGCCCTTGCCGATGATGGTCTGGCAGCAGATCAGGGTGGGTTTGTCGTTCTGCAGCTTGGCGGTGCGGATGGCCAGATCAACGGCGTCGATGTCGTGGCCATCGACGTTGCGGATGACGTTCCAGCCGTAGGCTTCAAAGCGTTTCGGGGTGTCGTCGGCAAACCAGCCGCTGACATGGCCGTCGATGGAGATGCCGTTATCGTCGTAGAAAGCGATGAGTTTGGCGAGTTTCCAGGTGCCGGCGAGGGAGCAGACTTCGTGCGAGATGCCTTCCATCAGGCAGCCGTCGCCCATGAAGGTATAGCTGTAGTGATCGACGATGGGGAAGCCGTCGCGGTTGAATTCGGCGGCGAGAAGCTGTTCGGCGAGGGCAAAGCCGACGGCGTTGCCCAGGCCCTGTCCGAGCGGGCCGGTGGTGGTTTCGACGCCGGCGGTGTGGCCGTATTCGGGGTGGCCTGGGGTCTTGCTGTGCAGCTGGCGGAATTTCTTCAGTTCGTCCAGCGGCAGGGCATAGCCGGTCAAGTGCAGCAGGGCGTAGAGGAGCATCGAGCCGTGACCGTTGGAGAGGACGAAACGGTCGCGATTGGGCCATTTCGGGTCGGCCGGGTTGTGCTTGAGGTGCCGCGTCCATAAGGCCACGGCCATTTCAGCCATGCCCATCGGTGCCCCAGGGTGCCCGGAATTGGCCGCCTGTACGCCATCCATCGCCAATACTCGAAGCGCATTGGCCAGCGAAGCCTGTGTTGTCATGTTGTTACTCCATCGGTTAATCAGAATGAATCATGTTGGCAGGTAGCCGCTGAAGAGTTGTGTGCATCAGAGCTGATTCGCAAACCAATAATTTTATACGGATGCTATCCGGGTGTCAGCACAAACTGCTGCAGAACGTCCGCGATTCCGTCGCTGTCGTTGCTTCCGGTAACCCAGTTGGCACAGGACTGAACCTCGGCCAGACTGTTGCCCATGGCCACACCCATACCCGCTGCGCGCAGCATTTCCATGTCGTTCTGCTGGTCGCCGATGGCCAGTACC
>CAIVZW010000164.1 GCA_903910495.1 uncultured beta proteobacterium | reverse complement strand
GATGCCGTACTGCAAGGCCTTGATGCCGGCAGCCACCAGCATCGCGCCTATGCCGGGGAACCGCTGCCAAGCCTTGGCGATGCGGCGGCCTTGTGCCATGAACTCGGCCTGATGGCTAACGTCGAGATCAAGCCGGCTTATGGCTTTGAAGCGATTACCGGCGAAGTCGTCGCGCGGCGCATTCTGGAATTGTGGCAAGGCAGGCCCCTGCCGCTGGTCTCTTCATTTTCGCCAACCGCCCTGGAGGCGGCGCGTCGCGCCGCACCTCAATTGCCACTTGGCTATCTGTGGGTGCGCCCGCCGGCTGACTGGTTAAAACATTTCATTGCACTGGAAGCATTCAGCCTGCATTGCGCAGCCGATAAGCTGGATGACACAGTGCTCGATGACGCCCGTTCGAGAAAGATCCCCGTGCTTTGCTACACGGTCAATGACCGGTCTGCGGCTGAGGCGCTTTTGGCACGCGGCATAACGTCGGTGTTCAGCGACCGCATTGATGCGCTGCAATGTGTGTAAATCTTCTTTGCTGGCTTACGAGTTGTTACAAAAGGCAGTTTTTCTCAGGAGGAGTTTGCCGGGTATTCTCATCACAAGTTGAACGCTCCATCCTGGTAAATTTTGGGGGACGCACATGACTGACGATGGCCAGACTGAGTCGACATTTCTGATAGTTCGCTAACAGCGCGACGCGATGGCCCTGGCCGAACGCGCCGGACTCGATCTTCAGGCGGTATGGGATGTCGTCAACTACAGCGCCGACAGGTCGTGGATGATGAACGACCGCGGTCCGCGCATGGTCGCACAAAGTTTCGACGCACCAACCAGCGCCGTCGACATCTTCGTCAAGGACCTGGGCATCGTCATCGACGTGGCGCGCGATCTCCGCTTTCCGGCACCGCTCGCGGCCACCGCATTACAGAGTTTCCTCGGAGCCAGCGGTGCCGGAAACGGCCGCCGCGACGATGCAGTCGTCATTCTCTACTACGCGGGATTCTCGCCAGCCAAGCCGGATATCTGAACGACCCAGAATGGTCTTGTCGGGAGCTGAAGCCAGAAGTGTTCCCACTTTGTGCCACAATCTACAAGCCGTACCGGTTGATCGCTGCCTGATCTACGCACTGGTAGTTTGTCGTGCATTGCGCAAGCGAACAGTATTTTGATCTGCAGCTCGCCGAAACGGTTCTCGAGCGAGTTTGCGCGCGCCTGGAAGATGCAACGAGAGCCAACTCGACGATCACCCTTGGTCCTGCGCTGGTCATGCGTGCATCTATCGCAGCATCGCGTACGCCCGCACAGGAGTCTGATCGATCTGCTGTGGCATGATGCTGACTCTATATTCTTTCGTGGCGGCCTTTTTCGTTCAGCGTCTCGCGAATCATCCAGTCCTTGAACTTGCGTATCTTGGGAATTTGGGCATTGGCTTCGGAGTAGACAAGGTAATGGGCCATTGCCGTGGGCGCGGGCAATTTGGGGAAGAGTCGTATCAGCTGCTTTGTTTCGATCGCACGGGCCGCGAAGACCGTGCTTTCTAGTGTAATTCCAAGGCCGTCGATGCCCGCCTGTATGGAGAGGTAGGCACGATCGAACCGCAGTCCGCGTGCAACATTAACGCCGGTGATTTGTTGCGATCGAAGCCATCCAGTCCAGTTTTGTGGGCTGCGTTCAGAATGGATGAGTGGCATCGAATTGAGTGCATCCTGTGGAGTTTTTCCACGTAATCGACG
>CAIVZW010000163.1 GCA_903910495.1 uncultured beta proteobacterium | reverse complement strand
CTCTTGGCGGAATGTTCACTGTGTCGAACTATTGCGAAGCCCTCATCTTTTATGATTGAGGCGTCAATCGCGCGACGAATGAGGCGCTTAAAACTAGCTTTGCTGTTAAATCTATTCTTCAGCGCGAGTTCCACTGTCACAAAGCTCATAAATTGTGAAGTGACATTGAACGGATAGTGGAACCACGAGTAAACCGCGAGATTCTGCGCTTGAGAAAAATGGCTCCGAATCGCTTCGGGGACAGTCTCGTTGAGCGTTATTTCGGCCACCACGTCATGTATATCCTTCAGTGCTAGTTTTCTCGCACGGGCGGTTGTGTCGGTGACAACGAAGTATGTGTTACGAACATCTGGCTCAGTGACTTCTGCAAGCGGTTTCAAAGATTCCATTTGGCGACCTACGCGTGAGGATTAAGCCCACGCCTCGCCCAACGCCTGCGCCTGCTGCAGAACAAGCTCTACAGCCGCTTCCTGTTGGTCTGGCGGGTATTTGTACTTACGTAAAATGCGTTTGACCATCAATCTTAACTTGGCACGCACGCTCTCGCGCTGCGACCAATCGACGCTCAGGTTCTGGCGCAGGTTCTCGGTCAGTTCATGGGCGATTTTCTTCAGTGTCTCATCACTTAATTCGCGCACCGCCGATTCGTTATCCACCAATGCATCGTAGAACCTGATCTCATCTTCCGTCAGCCCCAGTTCCTCGCCCCTCCCGGCCACCTCACGGAACTTCTTTGCCATTTCGATCAGTTCTTCGATGACCTGTGCGGTTTCAATGGCGCGGTTTTGGTAACGCTTGATCACATCGCCCAGCAGGTCGGAGAACTTCTTCGATTGCACGACGTTTCCGGCAAAGCGCGACTTGATTTCGCCTTCCAGCAGCCGTTCCAGCAGTTCGACGGCCAGATTGTGTTCGGGCAGGTTGCGCACTTCAGCAAGGAAGGCGTCATCAAGTATGCCGATGTTCGGCTTATCCAAACCGACCGCACTGAAAATATCGACCACTTCCTCGGAAACTACCGCCGAGCCGATGATCTGGCGGATCGCCAGTTCGCGCTCCTCATTGGTCTTCTTCTGCTGGCTGATCTCTCGCTTGGTCAGGATGATCTTGACGGCTTGGAAGAATGCTACTTCTTCGCGCACGGCCTTGGCCTCATCGAGCGTGCAGCAGAGCGTGAATGCCTTGCTCATCGCCAGCGCGGTGTCGGCAAAGCGTTTCTTGCCGTCCTTCTGGCCGAGGACATGGTTGGCGGCACCGGCCAGCCGCTTGTGTCCGGTCGTAAGGAAGTCGCTGTAATCGAAGCCGTGCAGCATTCCGCGCAGGATATCGAGCTTTTCTTCCAGCACCGCATAGGCTTCATGGGCATCGACCGTTGGGCGACCACGTCCGTGGCTGGCGGTGTATTCCTTGAGCGCACTCTTCAATTCATTGGCAATGCCGATGTAGTCGACGACCAAGCCGCCCTGCTTGTCCTTGAACACGCGATTCACGCGGGCGATGGCCTGCATCAGGTTGTGACTCTTCATCGGCTTGTCGACGTAGAGCGTATGCACGCAGGGCGCGTCAAAACCGGTCAGCCACATGTCACGCACGATCACCAGCCGTAACGGGTCTGTAGCGTCCTTGAAACGTTTCTCCAGCCGTTTCTTCACCTGTGCGCTGTAGATGTGCGGACGCAGCAGCGCCTTGTCGCTCGCCGAGCCGGTCATCACAATCTTGATGGCGCCCTTTTCCGGGTCGCTGTCATGCCAGTCGGGGCGCAGGTTAATGATCTCGTTGTACAGATGCACGCAAATCTCGCGGCTCATGGCGACGATCATCGCCTTGCCGGTCTGTGCCTTGTTGCGTTCCTCGAAATGCGCGACTAGATCAGCGGCGACACTGGCGATGCGCGGTTCAGCACCGACGATTTTTTCCAGCGCAGCCCAGCGGCTTTTGAGTTTGGCTTGCTGGCTTTCTTGTTCGTCCTCGGCCAGCTCGTCCACCTCGTCTTCCAGGTGGCTCTGCTCGGCTTCATTCAGGCCCAGCTTGGCCAATCGACTCTCGTAATAAATGGCCACCGTCGCGCCGTCTTCTTTGGCCTGCTGCATGTCGTACACGTGGATGTATTCACCGAACACGGAGCGGGTATCCCTGTCTTCGCTCGATACCGGCGTGCCGGTAAAGGCGACGAAGGTGGCGTTGG
>CAIVZW010000162.1 GCA_903910495.1 uncultured beta proteobacterium | reverse complement strand
TTGGGGCAGGTCGAACTGAAACCTGTGGGCGTCGGCGAAGCCGAGACCTATCTGAAAACCGTGCTGTCGGCCTGGCAACAGGGAATGCGCCGTCCGCTCCCGCTGGCGGCAAAAACGGCCTTTGCCTGGCTGAAAGCGATGCCGATGCCGGATAAGGGCGAAGGCGAGGCTGGAACCCCGCTTGTCGAGGCCCGGAACATCGATGTTCGTTCTGAGCCCCCGGTTTCCGAATTGAATCCGGGGAAGGCCTGGGAAGCCGCGCGCAAGGTTTATGAAGGAGGGTTCAAGCAAACTGGAGAACTCGGTACTTGCGGCTACCTGCAACGTGCTTACCCGGATTTCAACACACTTTATGCGGACGGCGAATTTGCCGAACTTGCCGAAACCCTGTTGCGACCTCTTCATCTGGCGATCTTCGTCGAGCGCAAGAAAACCGACAAGCCCATGGCCCAAACTGACACAGGAGCCGCCGCATGAGCCACCCCTCTTCTCCGGCTGTACCTGACGCGCTTCCCGAAGCGCTCGACCCCCTTCGTTTCCCGCTGCATGGCAGCCGCCTGATCGAAGCCAGTGCCGGTACCGGCAAGACCTACACCATTGCCGCGCTCTATGTCCGTCTGGTACTTGGGCACGGCAAGACCAACGCCTACCCCCGCGCATTGACGCCCCCCGAAATCCTCGTGGTCACCTTCACCGATGCGGCGACCCAGGAACTGCGCGAGCGCATCCGTACCCGCCTGGCCGAGGCCGCAGCTTATTTCTTGGCCGATCCGGGCAGTGTCATGGCTCTGCCTTCCACTGGCGAAGACCTGCTGCACGCACTGCGCGCCGAATACCCGCCGGAACAATGGCCCGCCTGTGCGCGCAAACTGCGACTGGCGGCCGAATGGATGGACGAAGCCGCCGTGTCCACCATCCACGGCTGGTGCAACCGTATGCTGCGCGAACATGCGTTTGACAGCGACAGCCTGTTTACCCAAACGCTGGAAACCGATCAGAGCGAATTGCTGGCAGAAGTCGTACGCGACTATTGGCGTTGTTTCATGTCGCCACTCCAAACCGAATCTGCTGCCGATGTCCTGACCTGGTGGTCAGGGCCGAACACTTTGCAGGGCGATCTGCGCAAACTCATCGATCATGCTGACTTGCTAGAGGCCAAGCTTGAACCGTACGCCGCTTTGGAGGGCGCTCGTGAAGAAAAGCAGAGCCGCCTGGCCAAACTCAAGGCACCGTGGGCGACCTGGGTCAATGAATTGCGCTCCCTGCTTGATGCGGCTGTTGCCGGGAAATGCGTGAATGGGAAGAAATTGCAGTCACGCTACTACCTGCCCTGGCTTGAAGCCCTGCGCACATGGGCAGCCGATCCGCAAGCGATCCATCTCGAACTCAACACGGGCTGGACACGCCTCACGCCAGACGGAATGAAAGAGGTCTGGACTAAGGGTGAGCCTCCAGTGCATCCCGCCCTTGAGGCGATCCTCATTCTCAAGCCGGCATTGGACGAGTTGCCTGATGCCCGCATCGATCTTTTATGCCACGCCGCGCGCTGGGCAGCGGCACGGTTTTCCGCCGAGCAAGCCCGCCACGCCCGGATGGGTTTCAACGATCTGCTGACCCGACTCGATGCCGCCTTGCACGGACCCAATGGCCAGCGACTGGCCGACATCATCCGGCGGCAATTCCCGGTTGCCCTGATCGACGAATTTCAGGATACCGACCCGGTACAGTACCGGATTTTCGATGCGGTGTATCGCATCGCGGAAAACAACCCCAGCACTGCGCTCATCCTCATCGGTGATCCCAAGCAAGCGATCTACGCCTTCCGTGGCGCAGACATCTACACCTACCTGGCGGCCCGTTCTTCAAGTGCCGGCCGACTCTACACCCTTAAACGTAACTTTCGTTCCACCAAGGCCATGGTCGCAGCGACCAATCGTTGCTTTGAAGCGGCTGAATCGCGTGAAACCGGCGCCGGGGCTTTCCTGTTTCGCACCGAACGTGACAACCCGGTGCCCTTTATCGCGGCAGATGCACAGGGACGCAAAGAAGTGCTTCAGGTGAATGGTCAGCACCAACCGGCTCTCACGGCCTGGTGGCTAAAGCCCATTGAAGAAGGCAAACCGCTCAGCAAAGAGGTCTGCCTTGAACAAATGGCGGCCGCCTGTGCCAGCGAGATGGTGAGGCTGCTCAACCTCGGCCAGAGCGGACAAGCCGGTTTGGTTTCTCAGGAAAGAATGTCGGGTTTGCGCCCGGCAGACATGGCGGTCCTCGTCAATAACGGTACAGAATCCAACGCCATTCGCGCAGCACTGGCAGCACGAGGAGTCCGCAGCGTCTATCTATCCGACAAGGGATCGGTATTTGAAACTGCGCAGGCCGCCGAGATACAACACTGGCTGGCCGCCTGTGCCGAGCCCGAGGACGCTCGCCTGTTGCGCGCCGCGCTTGCTACGGCAACGCTTTGCTTGAGTTGGAGCGAACTCGAGACACTCAACCATGATGAACTTGCGTGTGAAGACCGCTTGCTGCAATTCCGCGCCTATCGCGATTGCTGGCGCCGGCAGGGCGTTCTGCCCATGCTTCGCCGCCTGCTCAACGATTTCCATGTTCCTGCCCGGTTGCTCGGAGGAAAGGAGATCCCTGCGGGAAACGGCGAACGTATCCTGACCGACATACTGCATCTTGCCGAACTGCTGCAACAGGCCAGCGTCCTGTTCGACGGTGAACATGCGCTCATTCGTTATCTCGCCGAGCAACGACAGGAGGCTGGACAGGGTGCCGGGGGCGATGCCCGTCAGCTCCGTCTGGAAAGTGATGCCGACCTGGTGCAAGTGGTCACCGTGCATAAATCAAAAGGCCTCGAATACCCGCTGGTGTTCCTGCCTTTTGCCAGCAATTTCAGGGCGACCAAAGCCGACGACCTGCCGCTCAAATACCATGACGCCGGAGGCCGCTTACAGCTTGCCCTCTCGGATGCCAACCTCGCCCTTGAACAGGCCGACCGCGAGCGCCTCGGCGAAGACCTGCGCAAGCTCTACGTGGCACTGACCCGCGCCCGCTATGCCGCCTGGGTTGGCATTGCCGCGCAATCAGGTTTGGAGCGCAGTGCATTCGGCTACCTGCTCGGTGGCGGTGAAGCTTTGAACCTCGATGAACTCGAAAAATTGTTGAACGACCTGCGTGGCGCGTGCGAACACATCGCAGTTGCCCCGGTGCCGACGGCCACCAATGAGCGACTCAAGGTCCGTGATACGGCAACAACCAGAGGAATGGCACGAAAACCTCAACGCGAGGTTCGCGAAAACTGGTGGATCGCCAGTTATTCGGCCCTCAAGGCAGTCGATGCCAATGACCGTATGGTGCCCGATACCCTGGCCGAGGATGTATTCCATGAAACCCGGAGCGCACAGAACAGTATGCCCGTCCCGGAAATGCCGCGGGCAAATGCAGCAGATTCGGCATGGCCCACCATGGGTACGCTACACGGTCTTCCGCGCGGAGCCGATGTTGGCAGTTTTCTCCATGACTTGCTCGAATGGGCAGCAACCCAGGGATTCGCCAAGCTAGCGTCCGACCCGGTTTTGCTCGGCGACAGGGTTGCACGACGCTGCAAGGTGCGCGGCTGGGCGCATTGGATCGGCCCCCTGACTACCTGGCTCCAGCAGTTGCTGGTTACACCGCTGCAACTCCCGGCTATGAATGGCAGCGCGTCAACTTCGTTCTCGTTCGCCAAACTGGAATCGTCAATTGCAGAAATGGAGTTCTGGCTGGCTACGCATACGGTTGATATCGCGCAGATCGACCGGCTGATTCGTGCTCATACGCTTGATGGGGAAGGCCGTCCGGCGCTACAGCCCGGGCAGCTCAATGGCATGCTCAAGGGCTTCGTCGATCTGGTGTTCGAGCATGGAGGTCGCTACTATGTGGCCGACTACAAGTCGAACTGGCTTGGGCCGGACGATGCCGCCTACACGCCGGGTGCCCTGCGCACTGCGATCCTGCACTCGCGTTATGAACTGCAGTATGTCCTTTATATTTTCGCGCTGCACCGCTTGCTGAAGGTGCGCTTGCCCGATTATGACTACGAACGTCACATCGGTGGTGCGGTATATATCTTTCTGCGCGGACTGAGCGCACCCGGCCAGGGGCTGCACACCGAGTGTCCACCGCGGGCCTTGATTGAATCGCTCGACAGACTCTTCGCGCGCAATACGACCAAGGAACTGGCATGACTTGCGGCCTCCCGGAAATCAAACCCCTTGCCCCTGAACCCTTGGGTAACAAGGGATACATGAAGAATCTCCTGGCAGACTGGACGGCACGGAGCTGGTTGCGTCCGCTCGATCAGGCATTTGCCGAGTTCCTCTGGCGCGAAGTGCCTGAGGCGCCACCATTGCTCATTCTTGCCGCTGCCCTGACCAGTCACCAACTCGGTCGCGGGCACGCCTCGCTTGATCTGGCGGCCACCCTCAATGACCCGGCGTTTGCACTGTCCCTGCCTCCCGAAGGAGCCTATTCCCCGGAAACGGAAAATCCGGCGCAACTGCCCGGAGAGGTCCTGTCAGGATTGAGCCTGTCACAATGGCAGAGTGCGCTTGGGCGCCCTGCCCTGGTATCTTCCGGACCAGGCGATACCCCGCTGGTCCTCGTCGGTTCGCGCCTGTATCTGCGCCGTTACTGGCACTACGAACAGGACGTGCGCGCGGCTATAGATCGTCGGCTTCAATCATCGGCGACCTGGCAGACGGATTTGCCAATCCCGGAATTACGCCGGACCCTTGATGCACTTTTCCCGCCAGTCTCCATCCCCGGGCAAACAAACGACTGGCAAAAGCTGGCCTGTGCGCTTGCCGCGCGCAGCGCTTTTTGCATCATCACTGGCGGTCCGGGCACAGGCAAGACGACAACCGTGGTCAGACTGCTGGCGTTGTTGCAGACCCTGACCTTCGCTTCGACAGCCCTAACTGCGCGGCAGCAGCCGCTACGCATTCGACTGGCGGCACCTACCGGCAAGGCTGCGGCCCGACTGAACGACTCGATTGCCGGCGCGGTAGCCAACTTGCCGCTGTCCGGACTCAGTCATGGGAACGAAATACGTGCCTCCATTCCGGTAAAAGTGACTACGCTGCACCGCTTGCTCGGCAGTCGTCCCGATAGCCGACACTTCCGCCACCACGCAGCCAATCCATTGGCTCTTGACGTACTGGTGATCGATGAGGCTTCGATGGTCGATCTGGAGATGATGGCTTCGGTGCTTGCGGCCCTGCCGGCCTCGGCACGGCTCATCCTGTTGGGTGACAGGGACCAGCTCGCATCGGTGGAAGCAGGTGCCGTGCT
>CAIVZW010000161.1 GCA_903910495.1 uncultured beta proteobacterium | reverse complement strand
CCGCACTTGAAATTCCCCCGCTTGCAGCCTTCGAGACCTTGCTCAAGGCCTCCGGTGAAGGACGTGAAATCTCGACCACGATGGCCATCGTGCGCCTGCTCAACATCCTGCTCAAGGATAAGCAGATCGGCAGGCGCGTAGTTCCCATCGTCCCCGATGAATCGCGGACCTTCGGCATGGAAGGCCTGTTCCGCCAGATCGGCATCTGGAACCAGCAAGGGCAGAACTACGTACCCGAAGACCACGACCAGCTGATGTTCTACAAGGAATCGAAGAACGGCCAGGTGCTGCAGGAAGGCATCAACGAAGCCGGCGCGATGAGCGACTGGATCGCAGCAGCGACGGCCTACTCGGTACATAACGAGCAGATGATCCCCTTCTACATCTGTTATTCGATGTTCGGCCTGCAACGCACCATGGATCTTTACTGGGCCGCCGCCGACCAGCGCGCCCGCGGTTTCCTGATCGGCGGCACGGCCGGTCGCACCACGCTCAACGGTGAAGGCCTGCAGCACGAGGATGGCCATTCGCTGATTCTTTCCGGCCTGATCCCGAGTTGCATCAGCTACGACCCGACTTTCGCCTTCGAGATCGCGGTAATCATGCAGGACGGCATGCGCCGCATGTTCCAGGAACAGGAAGATATCTTCTACTACATCACGGTGATGAACGAGAACTACGAGCACCCGGAAATGCCGGTCGGCTCCGAAGCCGACATCATCAGGGGCATGTACCTGCTGAAGAAAGGCCAGGTCTCGGACGGCAAGCAGGCCGCGCCGCGCGTACAACTGCTCGGTTCCGGTACTATCTTCCGTGAAGTCATCGCCGCCGCCGAACTGCTCAAGAACGACTGGGGCGTCGACGCCGACCTGTGGGGCTGCCCGGGCTTCAACGAGCTGGCGCGCGACGGAAACGATGTCGCTCGCTGGAACATGCTCAACCCGACCTCCAAGCAAAAGCTCTCGCACGTTGAGAACTGCCTGAACGACACGCGCGGCCCGGTCATTGCGGCCACCGATTACGTGCGGCTGTATGCCGAACAGATCCGGCCTTTCATCAACCGCCGCTACGTCACCCTGGGTACCGATGGTTTTGGCCGCTCGGATACGCGCGAGAAGCTGCGCCACTTCTTCGAGGTCGATCGACGCTGGGTCACCATTGCCGCACTCAAGGCGCTGGCCGACGATGGCAGCATCGAGCGCAGCAAGGTTGCCGAGGCGATTGCCAAATACGGGATCGACATCAACAAGCCGAACCCGGTGACGGTCTGAGGGAGCGTTTCATGAGCCAGCTAATTGAAATCAAGGTTCCGGACATCGGCGATTTTTCCGCCATTCCGGTCATCGAAATCTGCGTCCAGGTCGGCGACCGCGTCGACGTCGATGCGGCACTGGTCACGCTTGAATCGGACAAGGCAACGATGGACGTTCCTGCATCGGCCGCCGGTGTGGTCAAGGAGATCCGCGTGGCCCTCGGCGACAGGATATCGGAAGGTGCCGTTGTGGCCATCGTTGAAGTCGCAAACGCAGCCGCAGCAAAGGTAGTGGAAGCAAAGACAGTGGCACCGCAGGTACCTGCTGCCCCCCAGCCTCCGCCGCCTGCCCCGGTGGCTGCCCCAGCGCAGCCCGTCATGGCAACCGCCTTGACCCCGGTCACGGCAACCCATGCCACCCCCTCCGTGCGCCTGTTCGCCCGCGAACTGGGCGTTGATCTGTCGCGGGTTCCGGCCAGCGGACAGAAAGGACGCATTCTCAAGGACGACGTCACCGCCTTCATCAAGGGGGTGATGCAAGGCGCTCCGACCGCGCCGGCAGGCACAGGGACTGCGCTGGGTGGCGGACTTGACCTGCTGCCCTGGCCGAAGGTCGACTTCGCCAGGTTCGGAGCGGTTGAGAGGCAAGAGCTTTCCCGCATCAAGAAAATCTCCGGTCAGAATCTTGCGCGTAACTGGGTGATGATCCCGGCAGTGACCTACCACGACGACGCCGACATCACCGAACTCGAAGCCTTCCGCCTGGCGCTGAACAAGGAGAATGAGAAATCGGGCCCCAAAATCACCATGCTCGCCTTCATCATCAAGGCCTGCGAACTGGCGCTCAGGAAATTCCCGGAATTCAACAGCTCGCTTGAAGGCGACACGCTGGTGCTGAAGAAATATTTCAACATCGCCTTTGCGGCCGACACGC
This sequence comes from uncultured beta proteobacterium, assembly GCA_903910495.1. Next base: position 5,601 of record CAIVZW010000161.1, on the reverse strand, counting down.
CCAACGGCCTGGTCGTTCCGGTGATCAAGAATGTCGACCAGAAATCGGTCAGCCAGATCGCCGTCGAATGCGGCGAACTCTCCAAAAAGGCGCGTGACGGCAAGCTCGCTCCGGCGGAAATGTCCGGCGCCTGCTTCACCATATCGAGTGTCGGCGGTATCGGCGGAACCAGTTTCTCGCCCATCGTCAACGCCCCGGAAGTGGCGATTCTCGGCGTCAGCAAGACGCTGATGAAACCGGTCTGGAACGGCCAGGCCTTCGTTCCCCGACTGATCCTGCCGCTGTCCATGTCTGCCGACCACCGCGTCATTGACGGGGCCATGGGTACGCGTTTCAATGTCTATGTCGCGCAGCTTCTGGCCGACATGCGGCGCGCGCTGGTCTGATCGGGAGACACGGATGAGTCAGATGATCGAAGTAAAGGTCCCGGATATCGGCGACTTCAAGGACGTTCCGGTTATCGAGTTGTGTGTCAGGCCGGGTGACCCCATCAAGGCCGAGGACGCCCTCGTGACGCTCGAATCCGACAAGGCGACGATCGACATCCCCAGTCCGGCCGGAGGTGTGCTCAAGGAACTCAGGGTCAAGGTCGGAGACCGGGTTTCCGAAGGTACGGTTGTCGCGTTGATTGAGGCGATGGACGCCGCTTCCATTAGCGGCGAACCGGCAGCCCCCATTCCGGCAGCAGTTGCCGTGCCACCTGCCGTATCCGCGCCCGCAACAGCACGCTTTTCCGGCACAGCCGACTTCGAATGCGAAATGCTCGTCCTCGGGGCCGGCCCTGGCGGTTACTCGGCAGCTTTCCGCTCGGCTGACCTCGGCATGAAGACGCTAATTGTCGAGCGCTACGCCACGCTTGGCGGCGTGTGCCTGAACGTCGGCTGCATTCCGTCCAAAGCCCTGCTGCACGTCACCACCGTCATCGACGAAACAGCGCACCTGGCTGATTGTGGCGTTACCTATGCCGCGCCGCAGATCGACCTCGACAAGTTACGCGCACACAAGGACAAGGTCGTCGGCAAACTGACCAGCGGTCTCGTTGCCATGGCCAAGGGACGCAAAGTCGACATCGTGCGCGGTTACGGCAGTTTCCTCGACGCCAATCACGTCGAGGTCGAACTGACCGACGGTGCCGCCCAGGACAAGACCGGTGTCAGGAAAGTGATCCACTTCCAGAAGTGCATCATCGCCGCCGGCTCGGCGGCGATGCATCTGCCCTTCATCCCGCGCGATCCGCGTATCGTCGACTCGACCGGAGCCCTCGAACTGCGCTTTGTACCAAAGAAGCTGCTGGTCATCGGCGGCGGCATCATCGGCCTGGAAATGGCGACGGTCTATTCCACCCTCGGCGCCCGCGTCGATGTCGTGGAAATGCTCGACGCCCTGATGCAGGGCCCCGATCGCGATGCCGTCAAGGTCTGGGAAAAACAGAACCTGCAGCGCTTTGACAAGGTCATGCTGAAAACCAGAACGGTCGCGGTAGACGCCAGGGGTGACGGCCTGTGGGTCAAATTCGAGGGCGACAACGCCCCCTCAGCTGACGCCATACGCTACGACATGATCCTGCAGGCCGCAGGCCGCGCGCCGAACGGCAGGAAAATTGCCGCCGAGAAGTCCGGCGTCGCGGTCAGCGAGCGCGGCTTCATCACTGTCGACGCCCAGATGCGGACCAATGTGCCGCACATCTTTGCCATCGGCGACATCGTCGGCAACCCGATGCTGGCGCACAAGGCCGTGCACGAGGCCCACGTCGCCGCCGAAGTTGCTGCCGGACACAAATCTGCTTTCGACGCCCGAGTTATCCCCGGCGTGGCCTACACCCATCCTGAAGTGGCGTGGGTGGGCACCACCGAGGAGCAGGCCAAAAAAGAGGGGCGCCGGGTCGAAACCGCCAAATTTCCCTGGGCGGCTTCAGGACGTGCCATCGCCAACGGCGCCGAGTACGGTTTCACCAAGCTGATCTTTGACGCGGCAACGCACCGCGTCATTGGCGGCGCCATTGTCGGCCCGTCCGCCGGCGACATGATTGGCGAAATCTGTCTGGCCATCGAAATGGGCTGCGATGCCGTCGATATCGGCAAGACCATCCACCCGCACCCGACGCTCGGCGAAACCGTTGGCATGGCGGCGGAAGTCGCTCACGGCAGTTGCACCGACCTCCCGCCAGCAAAGAAAAAATAAGGGGACGCGGCCCAACACCCCGACCGGCCTTGCCTGTGGGGGCGTTGGCATGATCAGACGGCTACCGGGGAGGAGATAGTAAGCTTAGGCTTGCCCCTTTGCCTTAAATGGAGCATTGTCTAATATCGCTGCCTCCTTGATAATGCCAGATCGCTTATTGATACCCAATCATGGTTCAGCCTCTCCCTTCCGTTATCAATGATCGCATCTACGTGCTGCGAACGCGCTGGGAACACTATGTCTCCTACGGGACATTCGAGCATTTCATTGAATTCACGGTAGCGGTCAACAGTCTGGCCGAGTACTTCAACCGGATGCGTCTGCCCGGCTTGGTGCGCATCTGCGAAGGACTGGAGAATCTGGCGCTGACCCGCCTCGGCACACCCGCTTCGCATCCGATCGGCGCGCAGGACATCAAGGTCTTGCAGGACCAGCTCAATACCCTGCTCGATGCAGTAACCGCTTCGCGCCCGCCGGTTGCCGAACGCCGTGCCGACGATCATGCGGCAGAGACCGTGGACGCCGAATGGATCAAGCCGCGCTCGGTATGGCTTGTCGTTGCGTCCGAAATGCATGAAATGGCTGAAGCACTCAGGAAGCAGCTCGATTTTTTCGGGTTTCAAATACGTGAAACGCAGTGGGGCGGACAACAACCCACAGGCGATGTGCCTCTGGCGGTTCTGTTCATCCCTGCCCCCGCCAGATCATCGAACGCCGAAGAACTCGCTTATATTGCCCGTATCCGCAAGCATTGCATGGCCAGCCAGTTGATTTATCTGGGCGCGCTTCCGGCCATTGATACCATTGTCACCCTGATGCGCTCGGGTATTGATGAAACGATTCCCCAGGAGGAGGGCTCCTCGCGGGTACTCAATTGCGTCCTTGACCTCGTTCAGCACTACGAACCGGAGAAGTTTCGCGTACTCGTCGTTGAAGACTCGCGGGTGGCCGTAACACTGATCCAGCGCACGCTTTCAGCACACGGCATCGACAGCCATGCCATCCGTGACCCCGGAGCACTGCTCGATGTGATTGAATCCTATCGTCCCGACCTGATCCTGATGGACATGTACATGCCGCGCTTCAATGGTGTCGAGGCTACGCGCGTGCTGCGCCAGATGTCGGCCTATACCTCCTTGCCCATCGTCTATCTGTCAGGCGAATCCGATGTCGGCATGCAGGTTGAGGCCTTGCGCCTGGGTGGCGACCAGTTCCTGATCAAGCCCTTCAACCCGGTACTTCTGGCGGCGGTGGTCAAAACGAAAATCGAGCGTTTCCGCGAAACCCAGCGCTCGACACAGATCGATGGCCTGACCGCCCTGCTCAATCACACCGCCGCAAAATCCCAGTTGAAGATCATGGCCGGAAAGATGACCGCACAAAAAGCACTGACGGTGGTCATGATCGACATTGATCTTTTCAAGTCGGTCAACGACACCTATGGGCATCCGGTCGGCGATCAGGTCATTCGTGGCCTGGCCTGGCTGCTCAAGGGACGCCTTCGCGCATCGGACATGATCGGTCGTTACGGTGGCGAGGAGTTTCTGATCGCGCTGCCGGATGTCAGTCCGGAAAAGGCCAGACTGGTCATCGACAGTATCCGGCAGGACTTCTCGTCCCTGCCCCACGCTCATCCGAAAGGCACACTGTTCGCCACCTTCAGTGCCGGAATCGCGTCCTATCCGGATTTCGACACGGCTCAGAGTCTGACCGAAGCCGCCGACAATGCACTGCTTGAAGCCAAGCGCCTGGGGCGTAACCGGGTGGAAAAGGCCACCAGACCGGGCAGTTGCCTCTAGACTCGGCGAATCCCGAAATCGATCCGGTTCATCCGAGCAATACGCAAGCCCAAACCAGAACCACGTTGAACAGGGTCAGCAGCACAGCGGCGCTGCCAATGTCCTTGGCGCGTTTGGAAAGATGGTGCCGATCCAGTGAAACCCGATCCACGGTGGCTTCAATCGCCGAGTTGAGCAATTCAACGATCAGCACCAGCAGGACGCTGGCAATCATCAGCGCACGCCCGAGTCCGCCCACCGGCAGAAAAAAACTTGCGGGTATCAGTAGTGCGGCGAGCAGCGCCTCCTGACGAAAGGCATCTTCGCACTTGAAAGCCGCCCGCAAGCCAGCCAGCGAATAATGCAAGGCATTCCATACGCGTTGCAAACCGGTTTTCCCTTTGAAAGGGCTTTCCTCAAGCACAGGCTTCTCCTTGCCAGAAACAGGAGCCGGCAAGTATACCGGCTTTAATTCATGCTTATTCATTGAACTCAGAGGGGCAACAGATTGAAATCGGCCATACACTGGCTGGTATGCTTGCCGACGATCTGCCGGTAAAGTTCAGCCATCCTTCCGGCGAGCAGGTCATCCGACCACTCGCTGGCGTAGAGGCGGCCGTCCGCGGCCAGACGACTGCGCAAGTCCGCATCAAGCAGAACCCGGCCAAGCGCCAGCGAAAAGGCACAGGGATTATCATCCGGAATTATCGCTCCGCGTTCCGCGCCGAGAATATCGACCGTTCCCATTTCGGCCAGTGCCACCACCGGCAGACCGGCCGCCATCGCTTCGAGCAGGACCAGCCCCTGGGTTTCGGTCCGTGACGCAAAGGCGAATACGTCTGCCGCCGCATAACAATCAGGAAGCTCCGTCCGGCGATCGAGATAGCCGATGAACTGGACGCTGTCGTGCAATCCCCGATCAACGACGGACTGGCGAAGTTGGTGCAGCGCCGGCCCCTCTCCGGCGATCAGGAGCAGAATGCCCGGCACCGCCTCGCGCGCCAGATCGACCGCGTCAAGCAGGAAACCGATATTCTTTTCGTGCGCTACGCGGCCGACAAAAAGCGCGACCGGACGCGATTCGTCGATGCCAAAGCGCAGGCGGAACGTCGATCGACCGCAATTGACCGCAGTCTGTATCGGGATGCCCGTGGGCAGCACATGCATTGGCGAGGTCACGCCGTATCCGCAAAGCCGTTCGTGAATCGCCTTTGACGGCACGATGACGGCATCGAGCGTGTTGCACTGCCGGCGTGAAAAGAGGCGCGCCAGTCCGCGCAGCCAGGCCGCCGGAATCAGCGGCGCGTAGTGTTTCAGGTATTCCTCGAACAGCGTATGGTAAGTCGCAATCACCGGCAATCCATTGCGGCGGGCGGCACTGCATCCGGCGTAGTGGGCAACAAACGGCGTCTGCACATGAATCAGGTCACAGCCCTGCTCAACCGCATGTTCAACGGCATCATGCATGTTCCCCCAGCGTACTAGGCGATCTTCCGGGTCACCCGGAACCGATCGCGAAGGAACGCGGGCAATCCACGATTCGGCGCAGGGCAGTCCATAGTCGGGGGCCACCAGGCTGACTTCGACACCATGCGCCCGCAAGGCCTGCCTATAGGTCTGGATTGCCGTCGAGACCCCATTG
>CAIVZW010000160.1 GCA_903910495.1 uncultured beta proteobacterium | reverse complement strand
GCTGATCACCCTGAGCTTTATTGCACAGTCCAGAATCCTTGAATTGATTTTTTCCACGCCGGCAAGATAGCCCGTACATTCAGGAAGCAGTTTCAATAATTCATCTTCGGACGGCTGAACTCCGGGCGTCGAAAATATGACCTCATGACCTGCCTCCTTGATCTTCTCAAGATAGGGATGCCCGTTCTTTGACAATGATCTCGGCGTTACCAGTATCTTTCCCATATTACGTTCTCACTTCTTTCTCTCAGGATTATCGATTATTTCAGGCGTTCCAGTTTTCACAACGACACGCTATCGGAGGCCGTGGAAATTCAAGCGCACGACCCGAAGTATCCTTGGCTTCTGAACGCCGGTCAATGTTCAGGGATTCCGCCCGATGCAGACACCTTGATTCGGCGCAAACGCAGGCAAGGCAGGGACGATGCTCATGCGTCGTCTTGCCCAAGCCGGTTTTTTCCGTAGACGATCATCGCGTTACAATCCCAGCGCCTATCTTCTATAAAATGTGTGCTTTGCGACCAAGCCTGACCTTCAGTACGCAAAACGCAACTTACGAACCCAACGGTTACTCATGGCACACCCGGACAAGCTCGCTTTACAGACTCTTCGCCCATGATCAGAGCAATCCTTTGGGATAACGACGGCGTTCTGGTCGATTCCGAACCTTATTACTTCGAGGCCAACCGCGTCTATTTGCGCCGCTTCGGCATCGAGCTATCCGCGGAAGACTACTTCCAGTGGTATTTATGCGAGAACCACGGCGCCTGGCATCTGCTCGACGAGAACGCCAGCACGGAGCAGATCGCGCACTGGCGGCGCGAGCGCAACGCCTTGCATCTCGAACTGCTCGAACGTGCCGGTTCTCTGCTCATACCCGGCGTCGAGAACGTACTTGAGCATCTGAACGGCCGCGTCGACATGGGCATCGTCACCAGTGCCACGCGCGCGAGTTTCGAGGCCATCCACAACAAACACGACATCCTGCGCCACTTCCGTTTTGCCCTGACGGCTGAAACCTACGACAAGAGCAAGCCTTCGCCCGAACCCTACCTGCTCGGCCTAGACAAGCTCGGCTGCAGAGCGGAGGAATGCCTTGTCGTCGAGGATTCCCCGCGCGGTTTGCAGGCCGCCCTTGCTGCCGGAATTCGCTGCATCATCCTGCGCAACCCGCTGTCACGACACCATGACTTTGCCGATGCCTACCGCATTGTCGGCTCGATGGACGAGTTGCTTGTTGAAATTGAAGCCCTGCTCGACTGAACCGCTTGATGAAGACTTCACTGACCCGACTCCATGCCGACATCGACGCCCGCGTCGCAGCCATCCGCGAGCACGCGCCCGACTGGCCTTGCGCCAGGGGCTGCGATACCTGCTGCCGGCAACTTGCCGACGTGCCGCAACTCACCGCCAGTGAATGGGATCTGCTGCAGGAAGGACTCGCCTCACTGCCGCTGGAACGGCTCGGCGAAATCCGCCAAAGGACTGCCGCACTGGCCCTCCAGCCCACCCGCCCCGTCGTTTGCCCCCTGCTCGATCTGCAGACCGGCGCCTGCCCGATCTACGCCCACCGGCCAATCGCTTGCCGAACCTACGGCTTCTATGTGCAGCGCGACAAAGGGCTTTATTGCCGCGACATCAAGGCGCGCGTTGACGACGGCTCGCTATCCGAGGTGGTCTGGGGCAACCACGAGGTCATTGACCAGCAGTTATCCGGCCAGAGTGAAATCTGCGCACTGACAGAGT
>CAIVZW010000159.1 GCA_903910495.1 uncultured beta proteobacterium | reverse complement strand
TATCCTCGACGTGCTGGGCGTAAATGACATTGAGCAGAGAGGCAATGAGAAAGATGTAGCCGAAGATCAGACTCAGCCGATCAACACGCATCAGCACCAGGGACTGGCCGAACAACTGAAGCTGAGCAAACTCACCCTGCGGCAAGGCCAGCAACCAGACAAAGGACGCAACCGGCAGCAGGGCCATATAGGTTGTACGCAGGCCGCCACGGAGCAGTGGCACCAGCGCTGCGCCAAGAATCAGAATCAGGGCGACCGGGAAATCAGCGTTCATAATAGTCCTCGGGGCGCATCAGAATGACACGCAGTTTCTTGGCAACGAGCACCAGCACCACACACGCGAAAAATCCGAAAATTCCGTAGAAGCCGAACCAGGCGGAGAAGCCGAACTCTTCATGCCTGTGCAGGAGCAGGTCAATGAACAGAAGCGCGATGCCAACTGCCCACAAGCCTTTGAACAGTTTGGTGACGTTCTCGCTGCGATCGAGCCAGTAGTCTTTGGGTTCCGACATGGTCTGGTTCCTTATCAGCCTGATGTTAAGAACGAATTGCCGCGAGTTGCCTGGCTAGTTGCAGCAGGGGATCGGGAAAGAAGAACACGACGATGGTCATGCCGGCGGTTAGTACCAGGGCCAGAACCATCGGCCAGGGAGCTTCGCCATGGGGGTGTGCCTCATCACGGCTATCAGGCTTGCGGAAGAAGGCCGCATGCACAATCGGCAGGAAGTAGGCTGCGTTGAGCAGGGTGCTGATGAAGAGTATGGCCAGTACATAATAATGGCTGCCATCCACCGCGCTGGTCAGGATGAACCACTTGCTGAGGAAACCGGCGGCCGGGGGAATTCCGATCAGCGACAAGGCCGCCACAGCGAACGCCGACATGGTCCAAGGCATGCGTCGACCAATCCCGTTAAGCTGGCTGACCTCTGTTTTATGTGCGGCGGTGTAGATGGCACCGGCAGCGAAGAACAGGGTGATCTTGCCAAAAGCATGGACGACAAGATGCAGTGCCGCGGCCATCACCGATAGCGGGGTCAGCAGTGCGGCCGCCATGATGATATAGGACAACTGGCTGACGGTGGAATAGGCTAGCCGACGCTTCAGGTTGTCGGCATTGAGCGCGACCATTGAGGCGGCGATGATGGTGAAGCCGGAAAGGGCAACGAGCCAGCCGGTGGTACCGGCAAGGATGTCGAAGCCAAAGATATACACGATTACTTTCACCACCGTAAACACGCCGGCCTTGACCACCGCAACGGCATGCAACAAGGCGGAAACCGGCGTCGGCGCGACCATCGCGGCAGGCAGCCAGCGGTGGAACGGCATCAGTGCAGCCTTGCCGATCCCGAACATGAACAGGGCCAGGAGAATGCTCACGGCAAGCGGATCGAGATCGGCAGGCAGGATGCCTCCGGCCTGAAAATCGGTGGTGCCGGCCACATGCCATGTATAGATGATGGCCGGGAGCAGGAAAAGCACCGAGGTACCCATCAGGATTCCCAGATAGATACGCCCGCCTTTCCTGGCACTCTCAGTGCCGCTATGCGTGACCAGCGGATAGGTGATCAGC
>CAIVZW010000158.1 GCA_903910495.1 uncultured beta proteobacterium | reverse complement strand
GGCAATGCCGCCGATCTTGCAGGTGTTGATCGAGGCCGGGTCGGGGCCGATCTTGCGTCCGAACGGTGCAAGTCGGACATTGGCTGTACTGCCGATCATTGCGCAACCCAGGCGAACCGTAGCAGCGTCCGGGGCGATGTCGCAGGTGGCAAAGCCTTCCCCGACTAGCACCAGCACGCCATCGGTAATTGCTTGTCCGGACAGACTTGTACCGGCGGCACGAAAGGTGACCGGGCGACCGTGAGCGCGTGCTGCCTGCAACACCGCCTGCACCTCGGCCTCGGATTCGACGATAGCGACGACTTCCGGAATCAGTCGGTAGAAACTGGCATCCGTCCCGTAGGCAAGGCGGCGCAGCTTGTCGGCAACGATCTGTCGCGCCGGCAGAATGCTTGATAATGCCTGAATCAGCGCGCTCATGTGTTATCACATGCTAAAGGGGTAAGTTCAAGGGCATAATGGGGAATGTTTGCTCGACGAGTCAGGGAGCCTGAGAAACATCTGAAATTGCCGATCATCTATTTTCATTTCCTTGGCAGGGATGTTAAGAGCATCAAAGCTGATGATGGACGCTATTTGCACTGAAGATAAATATGCGCAGGGCGAAGAATGCGAGGCCGATCATCAAGAAAACGGCTAGCAGCATGACCCCTTTCATCCAGTAGCATTCGCCATCCTTGAGGAGCATGCTAGCCGGTTCGTCGATGCGCGCCCATGAAAGCGTGTCGGGCGGCGGAAACAGTGTCATAGCCATGCAGGTAGTTGAGTAGCGTAGGGGAATCGCACCCACGCCCTCCCAGAACCGGACGTGCAAATACGTCTCTTAGTATTCATAAAGGTCTCCTGATTTGCAAAAAAAGTAAGGCTTTTAATTGCCGGCTTACTTAAACGGCAGATGCTTCAACTAACCCTTGGGTTCCCGGCACAACGGCAAAAAGTGAGCCAGCTAGTGGCTGTGCCTTCAACTGATCATCGGTCATTCTGGCAGTTGCAGTGGTGATAAATAGAGTTTTCATGTCTTAACCGCCGAACGCGCATGACGTAACCTGGTCCACCGGTAGATCGATCACTCGATCGACCTTTCCTGCCGGCGTGTACCTGAAGATAGCGCCACGTTTGAAGCGCGCTACCCAAAGACATCCATCGACGTCTACACAGGCACCATCGGGGTCTCCGCTATCCGGATCTGCTTCAACAAAAACTCGGCGCTGGAATCGTTCCCCGCTTTCTGGGTCGTACGAGTAAGCATGTATCGCACCGTACCAACTATCGGAAAAGTACATGACGTTCCCCGTTGGGTTCCATGCAAGCGTATTGGGTACAACTAGGTCTGTATCAACAACCGTCATCTGGCCCCGAGTACTCATGCGGTAGAGGTTTCCGGTTGGCACCCTATTTTGGGTGCTCATCGTTCCCGTCCAAATACGCCCCTGCCGATCAGTCTTACCGTCATTGAACCGATTTGCGGCAGGCTCATTTGAGGGAATAGCTAGTTCGCGCGCCGTTTCATTGGGCCGCCATTTGTAAATTCCATTTCTTAAACCAAGCAGGAAAGAGTCTCCGCCATCTCTTGTGATGAATCCAGTTTCGCTTGGTAGATCCCACGTAGTCGAGAGCCCTCCATAGTCGATCGCATTCACTCGCTTGCCCCAAATATCGACCCAATAGAGCAGTCCCGTTGTAGGCTCCCAAAGTGGTGATTCGCCAACTTGATCAGTCCCTTGCTTAAATACTTCGGGCTTGCTCTTCTTGGTTTCAGACATCTTGTTTTCCTGGTGTCGGCGTAAAAGCGTTAATCAACCCCTCATCCTTGAGATCTGCCCAGAACGCCAGTGATACTTTTAGGAAAGCACTGAACAAGTAACCACAAGTTTTGTGTGGCGAGGGTAAATTGAGACGAAATCGTGAGGCGAATCGAGTTTTCATCAAATAAGCGGTCTGTTTTGGGCCGCGAGTTCAACTTCGAAGTGCAACTCTGATTAACAGGTTGAGTGGGCGAGATGTGAGAACATCCGGCCCCCCTAGATGATTTACTCTCCTTACTTTATGCCTTCTTCTTCATAGCAAAGCTGCGTCAGCGCACCGCCGTCCACAGTTAATTCAGTTCCTGTCACCATGCGTGCCTCGTCGCTGCTCAGGAACCATACCCCCTCCGCAATATCTTCAAATAAGCTGGGCTCATTGAGGGGGACTTTACTCATGGGGCTGGCCAGATACTTCTCAATGTTTTGCTCGTATCTGTCCGTTCGGATGGAACCAGCCACCAAAGTGTTTACGCGGATTTTGTACTTTGCCAGATCCACCGCCAGGCTTCTGGACATCGCATGAACTCCGCCTTTAGAAGCGATGTACGCCGTCCTGTCTTTGATTGCACGAACTGCCGTGACAGAACCCACGAATACGATGGAACCTTTGCCTGCTTCCCTCATATGCAGGGCTGCCTGACGGGCAATGGAAAAATTCCAGCCCAAATTGGTCTCCATGACGTGCATCCAATCTTTCAGATCCACATTGAAAACATCCGCCATCCCGATGGCCAGGTTGGCTGCATTCAGAACCAAGGCCTGCACCAGCCGTCCCGACTGCCTGATCTCATTAAAAATGTCGATGACATCCTGCTCATTTCCAACACCAAGCGCAAAGCCTTTTACGGTAACGTCGGGATACTCTTCATTGAGGGCTTTTGCCGCCTTTTCCG
>CAIVZW010000157.1 GCA_903910495.1 uncultured beta proteobacterium | reverse complement strand
CCTTGCAGCTGGCTGCCCAACATGGTCCGGAAGCTTTGCACGTTACTGCCCACCATCATCTCGGCCTATCCATGATTTACCGTCAGCGGGGAGAGGACACCCTCGCCGCCCATCACTTGAAACTAGCCGCCGAATTGGGTAGGAAGACTACCCTGGTAGATTGGCTGCACCGCTGGTGTGTAGCCCAGGCCCAACTGAAAGAGGCCGCTGGCGATTTGGAAGCAGCCCTGGCCTTTCTCGAAGAGGCCAAACGGGCCTACGTCCGAAGCGCCTTGCCTGACCTGCGTCCAATTGACGCCATGAAGGCGCGCATTCACCTCAAACAGGGGCGGCCTGATAAAGCCCGGGCATGGGCTGAAGAACGCGGGCTTTCGCTGTTGGATGAAGTCAGCTACTTGCATGAGTTCGAGCAACTCACCTTAGTCCGTTTGGAAATCGCCAACCCGTTGACCAACACCCTGCTTTCACGCCTGTTGCAAGCCGCTGAAGCGCAAAAGCGCCGCGGCAGCGTACTCGATATCCTGCTGGTGCAGGCGCTGGCCTACGATGCACAGGGCAATCGCCCCCAGGCGCTCGCTACGCTCAAGCGTGCTCTATTCCTGGCCAAACCGGAAGGCTACATCAGCATTTTTTCAGATGAAGGCGAGCCGATGAGATTGTTGATTGAAGAGCCATCGAATCATCGAGACGATAAGCTAGGCGATTATGTGGATAAACTCATGGCAGCCTTTATTGAACCCGCGTTTGAGCCAAGATCAGCAATCACACGGCAAAAGCCAAATGTATCAGAGCATTTGAGTGAACGCGAAATGGAAGTGCTCAAGCTGCTTCGCTCCGAATTGAGCGGTCCCGATATTGCCCGCCATTTATTCATTTCGCTAAACACCTTTCGCACCCACACGAAAAGTATTTTCAACAAACTGGGGGTCGATAATCGCCGGGCGGCGGTCCGCCGTGCTGAGGAACTCAATTTGTGATAGTTGACCCATAAACCCCGATTGACCCCGGCAGGTGTTACAAATCACCTGGCGGGGCTTTTTGCTTTCACCGACAATCACATCCTCAATCACATCATGTGGTGATGACGGCTCACATCACCAGGCAGTATCCTTTGGACAGATAAGCAACGAAATTTCAACACGAGGCGCAAGATGAATGACAAACAAACAATCAATGAAATACACGACAAGCATCAGTGCTACGAAATCCGCCTCAAGGGGTACCTGGACGATCGGTGGATAGAATGGTTTGAGGGTCTGACCATCATTCGGGAAGATAACGGCGATACGCTTCTAGCCGGTGCGGTAGTTGATCAGGCCGCGTTACATGGATTGCTAAAGAAAGTGCGTGATTTAGGTTTACCATTGGTCTCCATCATCCCTGTCGAACCTGGGACTCCGACTACGCTCAGAACTGTTCCAACGGGTCGGTCAGATGTCACAAAGTAAATGGACGTAAGCTACGTGTTAAGGGAGGAAAACCATGAAAGCAATTGTATACACAAAATACGGACCGCCGGATGTTCTTCATATCGCTGAGGTGAATATGCCTGCCTTCAATGAAAACCAAGTGCTGGTAAAAGTCAATGCAGCATCCGTCAATGCTGGGGACTGGCATTTGCTGACGGCTGACCCCTTTCCCTTGCGCCTGACGGGCATTGGGCTGGTCAAACCGAAAAACGCGATTCTCGGCGCTGACATTGCGGGCTGTGTTGAAGCAGTTGGCAAAAATGTCAAACAGTTTCGGCCAGGAGATGAGGTGTTTGGAGATGTTTTTGGACATGACAGTGGCAGTTTTGCCGAATATGTTTCTGTTCCTGAAAGCACGTTGGCGCTAAAGCCACAGAATGTTTCATTTGAGGAAGCTGCGGCTGTACCCGTGGCAGCCGTCACTGCCCTGCAGGGTTTGCGCAATAAACGGCATATTCAGCCTGGGCAAAAAGTTCTAATCAATGGGGCGTCTGGCGGGGTAGGGACGTTTGCAGTACAGATTGCCAAGGCACTTGGAGCTGAAGTGACTGCCGTAGTCAGTACGCGGAATGTTGAGATCGCACGTTCGATAGGCGCAGACCACGTCATAGACTATACCAATGAGGATTTCACCAAAAATGGACTGCAATATGACCTCATCCTTGCCGTGAATGGATATCAGCCGCTTTCCGCGTATAAGCGTGCTTTAGCTCCCCTTGGCATTTACATCTTCGTGGGAGGCTCGCCTGCGCAAATATTCCAGGCAATGTTCCTGGGGCCCTTCATGTCAAAAAGAAATGGCAGGAAGATGACAAGCGTAATGAAGAAAGCAAATCAACAAGACTTGCTTTTCATAAGGGATCT
>CAIVZW010000156.1 GCA_903910495.1 uncultured beta proteobacterium | reverse complement strand
GTGTCGTTAATGGACTCTCTGGCAAGCGAAACCGCACGACTGATTTCAGCCCATGACATGCTGATCAGCTAGCCTTTCCCGGCCTGGTACGCTGCAAAATACCCTTGCATGGAATGGCCTATCGACTGCAGCGCGCTGATCGTGGTTGCTTCTGCCACCTCGTTGAATGGAAGCTCTCGCAATTCAGCGAAAACCTGAGCGATGCCCAATAGTTCGATAGGGCTATTCCGTACGCCCGTGAGCCAGAATGGACGGATGTCGGGGGCATCCGTCTCAAGGACAATCGTCTCCAGCGGAAGCGTGGCAGCAAGTTGTCGAATACGTACCGAGCCAGGATAGGTCATGGCGCCGCCAAACCCCAGTTTGAAGCCAAGCTGAATGAACGCTTCCGCCTGCTGACGACTGCCGTTGAAGGCATGCGCGATGCCTCCCCGGACTCTCACTCGGCGCAGGCATTGCAATACCTGATCGACTGCTCGTCGCACATGCAGCAACACCGGCAAGTCAAATTCCCGGGCAATTTTAAGCTGCTCAACAAAAAAGAATTTCTGGCGGAGGGCATCGAAACCCGGCACGTAGTAATCAAGTCCGATTTCGCCTACAGCGACAGGCGGCAGCATCCCGATCAACTCGTGCGCGAGCCATTCACGCAGCGTTGAAAGATCGACTTCAGTCGCTTTGTCGATATGGAGGGGGTGTATGCCGTAGGCCGGGAAACACCCCGGATAACGCAAACAGCTGTCCCGAACGGCTGCAAAGTTATCCTGGCCAACGGCGGGAATGATAATTCCCGCAACCCCGGCTTCGCGCGCGGCAAGGAATACTGCATCCCGATCCGCGGCAAACTCGACGGCATCCAGATGGCAGTGGGTATCTATCAGCATGTGACGGGTTCAGCTCTTTCCATAGATGGGCTTGTGCTTTTCGAGAAGGCGGTCAATCCTTCAACAAAACCGGAAAGCGCGGAACAATCAAGGAAACTTCGTATAGCACTGTGTTCATGCCACCTCCTGCCAAAGGCTGCTTTTGCCGACTACATGTAGCGCAGCCTGATTTCCGGTTGTCGACCACTGATGATGTCGGCCAGCGCCGTACCGGCACCGTAGGCCATGGTCCAGCCGAGTGTTCCGTGCCCGGTGTTGAGGTACAGATTGGTTCGCGCCGAACGTCTGATAAAGGGGGCGCTCGATGGTGTTGCTGGGCGCAGGCCGCACCAGAATTCGGGCATAGTTGCCGGATGCAATTCGGTAAGCAGTTGCTGCGTGCGTTGCATCAGTGCCTGGCAGCGCACAGCGTTGAGATCGGTGTTATACCCATTGAATTCAACCGTTCCGGTGATACGCAGGCATTGCCCAAGGCGTGAAAATCAAGGCTTTCAAAACTACTCCTGTTCGCGAACGATGCGCACAACGTCGGAAATGCCGCGCAGAACCCGCATCAACTTGGCCAGATGTGGGCGACCTGACACCTGGACTAGAAAATGCAACTCGGTGAACAAGCCCGGCTTTTTTCCGTCCATACTCACATGCTCAATATTTGCTCCAGCCTGTGATATTCCCGTTGCCACACGGCCCAGCAATCCGCGTACGTTCTTGGCGGTAACCTTGATATGCACATCAAAAAACTGACCGGGATCAGGCTCCCATTCAACCTGAATCCAGTTCTGCGGTTCGCTGCTGCGTGATTTTCTGACTACCGGGCAGGCATGGGTGTGGATGCGCAGGCCCTGCCCTTTGCGCAACAATCCAATAATCGGATCCCCGGGGATGGGCTGGCAACAGGTCGCCAGCTGGATCGCCATGCCCTCGGTGCCACGGATAACCAGCGGCATCGCCGCACTTGCCGCGGCCTGAGGAACTTCGTCGTGGGCCACCAGGCGACGCGCGAAAACAGCCGCCAGACTGCGGCCAAGGCCAATATCGGCGAAGATTTCGCGCCTTGATTTTTTTTTCGAATCGCGAATCACCCGCTCCCAGACGGTCGCCGGAATCTCGGCCGGAACCACGCCCAGAGCCTGCAATTCCTGATTCAACATGTTTTCGCCAAGTACGCTTGACCCGTCTTGTTGCATGGCCTTCAGAAACTGGCGAATCTTGCTGCGTGCCCGACTGGTCTTGACATAGGTCAGCCAGGCCGGATTCGGGTTGGCATGGGGCGCCGTAATAATCTCAACCTGATTGCCATTGGCCAGTTCGGCAGAGAGTGGAATCAGTTCGTGATCGATACGGGCAGCAACACAGCGGTGGCCGACATCCGTATGGACGGCGTAGGCAAAATCGATCACCGTTGCGCCACGCGGGAGCGCCAATATTTTGCCCTTGGGCGTGAAAACGTAAACTTCGTCAGGAAAGAGATCAACTTTGACGTGTTCGAGAAACTCGGAAGAATCGCCGGTCGAACTTTGCAGTTCGAGCAGTGACTGAAGCCATTTGTGCGTCTTGACCTGCAGATCGGCGCCGCTCTCTTCACTATCCTTGTACAGCCAGTGAGAAGCAATGCCTTCCTCGGCGACATGGTGCATGCTCTGGGTACGAATCTGGATCTCGACCGGGGTACCGTAGGGGCCAATCAGCGTCGTGTGCAGGGACTGATAGCCGTTCCCTTTGGGAATGGCGATGTAATCCTTGAATTTTCCGGGCACCGGTTTGTAAAGCGAATGCAGGGCACCCAGTGCTTTGTAGCAGGTTGGATCATCCCGGACAATGATGCGAAAACCGTAAATGTCGAGTACCTGTGAAAAGCTGAGGTGTTTCTCGACCATCTTGTGATAAATCGAGTACAGGCTTTTTTCGCGGCCGAACACCCCGGCTTCAATTTTTGCATCACGCAGCTGGTTGCGTATGCCGTTAAGAATTTTCGACAGCAGTTCACGGCGGTTGCCGCGCACGGCCTTGACTGCTCGCGTCAACACCCGGAAACGCATCGGATGGATGTGCTTGAAGGAAAGATCCTGCAATTGTCGGGATATATTGTTAAGCCCGAGCCGGGTGGCGATCGGGGCGTAGATTTCCAATGTTTCGTGGGCCACCCGCCGGCGCTTGTCGGGGCGGACCGCGGCCATCGTCTGCAGGTTGTGCAGGCGGTCGGCGAGCTTGATCAGTACGATACGCAGATCGTGCGCCATGGCCATCAGCATTTTGCGGAAGTTTTCCGCCTGCGCATCCTGGTAAGACTGGAACTCTATCCGCTCCAGCTTCGAGAGTCCGTCGACCAGTTCGGCCACCTGTTTGCCAAAACGCTCGCTAATCTCGGTTTTGGATACTACAGTGTCTTCCATGACATCATGCAGCAGGGCGGCAATGATCGCCTGTGCGTCCATGCGCCACTCGGTCAGCGTCCCGGCTACGGCCAGCGGATGAGTAATATAGGGTTCGCCAGAAAGGCGTTTTTGCCCCTCATGCGCCTCTTCGCTGAAGCGGTATGCTTCAAGGACAAGGGCTATTTCGTCCGGTTCAAGATAGCTAAGAGTGTCGACGAAGACCCGGTAAGCCGGATCTTCGCTCTGATAGAGCGATTGTTGCTGCTGGGGTTGATCAGCCGCTGCGTCGACAACTTTGGCAGCCGTGGCGTCGGTATTCATGATTGATTACCACGCAACCGGCTCTAGTCGGTCAGGCGTGACCGCGATTGAGTACTTCCAGACCGTACATGCCAAGCGCCAGTTCGCGCAAGGCAATGACCGTAGGTTTGTCGCGGTCGGCGTCAACCATCGGTGTTGCACCGGCTGTAATCTGGCGGGCACGGTAGGTGGCGGCCAGTGTCATCTGGAAGCGGTTCGGGATGCTGTGAATACAATCGTCAACGGTTACTCGTGCCATGTTTTTGTCCTGAAAATTCAGAGAAGTGTCGCAAATAGCGCGCTATGGCGCTGCTGCTGGTTTGCGTATTCAAGCCGCGTGGCATTGACCACCGACATCAGATTACCAAGCGCCTGCTGCAAATCATCATTGATGATAACATAGTCGTACTCATCCACATGCCGCATCTCGTCTCGCGCAGCGGCAATACGTCGGGCGATGGTCTCGGCAGAGTCGGTTCCCCGGCTGGACAAGCGCTCTTGCAGCGCTTTCAGTGACGGAGGCAGGATGAACACACTAATCGCCCCGGGAAAAGATTTTCGCACCTGTTGCGCGCCCTGCCAGTCAATCTCCAGCAAAATATCCCGCCCAGCACTCATTTCGGCTTCAATCCAGCGTCTGGAAGTTCCATAGTAGTTGCCATGCACCTCTGCCCATTCAAGAAACTCACCCCGATTGACCATCTCGATGAAACTGGGGACGTCAACAAAATTGTATTCACGACCATCCTTTTCGCCGGGTCGCGGCGCACGCGTGGTACTTGAAATGGACAAACGCATTCCGGAATCGTTCTCGAGCAGCAGGCGCACCAGAGTTGTTTTCCCCGCTCCCGATGGTGCTGCCACAATGTAGAGATGACCTGTCATGAAATTTTGACCTGAAGACGGCGGATAAGCCACGAGCTAAATTGTACCTGTTAATCTCCCTCCTAGACGTCGCGGGGTATTAGGACGAGAATTGGCGTATTGCCAAGTGTGTTGAAACGAATGGATATGTTATGTTGAATCGAATGCCCGTATTTCCCCGCTTTTTTCTGCTCGCTGCCCTGATGGTTACAGGTTCCATTGCCGCTCCGGTGAAAACCGTGGGCTTCGATGACATGTCATGTCGTGCCTGGGTCAGGTCGAAAGACGATGCTGAGCAACGAAAGATCTATCTGGCCTGGATACGCGGGGTGCTGACCGGGCATAACTATGCCAACCAGAGCCAACAGGTTTCGGCCATGTCGACCGGTACCGTCGAAAACTTTGTCGACCGCTATTGCGTCGACAAACCGCAGGGTGACTTCAGCGAGGCTGCGCTGCGCATGAGCGACAAGTTCTCCGGGCGCAACGAAGCCATCACCAAGTAATAAAGCGGCAGTAAAAAAATTTTCCGCATTTCAGTTTTTTAGGGGAATTCAAATGAATTTTAGGGGACAGGTCCTGCTGTCGCTATTAACTCTTCTGGCGGGCTGCGCCGGGAATGCGATGCGTCAGTACGATGGCGAACTGAAGGAGACGGTCCAGCTCGTCAGGAGCGGCTCAGTCAAACAGGCGATTGAACAACTCGAAAAGAACAATACGCCGGGCGTCATTACCAAAGACAAGGACATTCTCTATTATCTCGAAAAGGGAGAAATGCTGACTCTGGACAGTAATTATCCGGGGGGGCAGGAGGCTTGGCTGAAGGCCGATGAGTTCGTCCGCGAGTGGGAAGACAGTGTCAAATCCGATCCATCCAAAGTGATCGGCGACATTGGCAGTTTTCTGGTCAACGACAAAACACGGCGCTACGACGGTCAGGATTACGAAAAGGTGATGCTGTCCACCAACCTGACCTTGAGCCACATCATGCAGGGCAATTACGATCTGGCCCGCATAGAAATGAAGAAAACCTACGAAAGGGAAAAACTGATCGAGGGGTTCCGCGAGAAGGAATACGACAAGCTGCAGGAAGACGCCAAAACCCAACAGGTCAGTGCCGATGTCAAGCAGATGAAGGATTATCCAATGGCGGAACTGGATACGCCGGAGGTCAACAGTCTGAAGAACGGCTTCCAGAATGCCTTTTCTCATTACCTGGCCGGTTACTTTTTTGAAGTGACCGGCGAGTCCTCGCTGGCCGAACCGGGATATCGCAATGCCCTGAATCTGGCACCGAATTCCCGCATCGTACAGGACGGCTTGAAGGACGTTGGCCGTCGCCGACCTGGCGCAAAGGAATCTGACGTCCTGTTTGTCATTGAATCAGGGTTTTCACCCGCCTGGAAATCGATCACCGTTCCCATTCCGATTCCACTACAGAAGGGACTTGTTGTGACGCCGCTCTCCTTCCCGATCATCAAGTCAGAAGGTCGCAGTTACGTACCCTCCTCGGTTTCCGTGAGCGGACGTCAGCTTCCTGTCGAAACGCTGACCAACATTGATGCGATGGCCAGGCGCCAGCTCAAGGATCAAATGCCGGGAATTCTTCTGCGTTCTGTCATCCGGGCGGTACTCAAGTCCGTTGCTCAGGAACAGGCTAACAAGGGTGGGCTGGCCTTGGGTCTCATTGCCAGCGTGTCAAGCGTGGTTAGCGAGCAAGCCGATGATCGAAGCTGGCGAACATTGCCGGAGCGTATTTCGGTGGCACGCGCCACGCTTCCTCAGGGTCGGCAGATGGTCGAATTTCAAACGGGTGCGGGAACCTACAAGAAGGAAGTGGACATTGGCAGCAGTTTCTCGATCATTCCGATTCGAATTACAGGCGGAGCTGTTTTTGTCGGTCAACCGAATATTATGGGAAGAGTCATTCCTGAAGTTGTTGCTGAACCCGAACCCAAAAAAGTGATCAAAAAACCGGTAAGTAAGCCGCTAAGTAAACCTGTAAAAAAAGCTCAATAGATAATTATCTTGAGAATGACATACCTTAGGAGAATTACATGAAACGTCACCTGCTCATTTTTTGCTGCCTGCTGACCCTCTCTGGTGAACTGTTGGCAGCGGCTGAGCGCCGAGTCGCTCTGGTTATTGGCAACAATACCTACCAGAACCTGCCCAAACTGGAAAAAGCCGTCAATGACGCAAACTCCGTTGCCGCCGAACTGCGCAAAGTCGGTTTTGAGGTTCAAGCTTTCAACAACGTCGGCCAGAAGAAGATGAACCAGGCGATCAACGAGTTCGTCCAGAATGTTTCTGGCGGCGGGGTAGGTGTATTTTTCTACGCCGGACACGGGGTACAGATTGACAATCAGAATTATCTCATTCCGGTCGACATGGATCCTCCACGCGACCCTTCAGACGTCGGGGATCAGGCGGTCAGCGTTCCAAGGCTTCAGGACAAGCTGGCAGACGCCAAGGCTAAGTACACCCTGCTGGTGCTCGATGCCTGCCGGAACAACCCCTTGCCGAAGAAAGCCGGGCGTTCGATTGGCGCAACGCGCGGTTTGGCAATGACCAACTCCCCGAGCGGACAAACCGTCCTTTTTTCTGCGGGCGCCAATCAGGAGGCGCTCGACAGCCTTGACAGTAACGACAGCAACCCGAACGGACTGTTTACCCGGGAGTTTCTGCCGATGATCTCCCAGCCGGGTGTCAGCAGCACCGAAGCGCTGCGAAAAACGCGCTCAATTGTGAAACAAAAGGCCAAATCGGTCGGCCATGACCAGGATCCTGCGATGTACGACCAGTCCGACGGCGACTTCTATTTTGTTGCCGGACCCGCACCCGCACAACAAACGCTTGCGCTGGCCCCATCCAGCGCAAAAGGCAGCGCCACAACGGTGGTGCAGGCCGTAGACCCGAAGGCCGTTGAACTGTCTTTCTGGGACAGCATCAAGGACAGCAAGCAAGCCGAAGACTATAAGGATTATCTCAGCAAGTATCCTAACGGGCAGTTTGCCTCGATCGCCAGTCGTCGTGTCGCCGCCCTGAGCCAGACAGTCAGTCGTGGTGGAGAATCTGCGCCTTCGCCACAGCCGATGGCCATGGCGGCACCGGTAGCCGGTGGCGGGCCATCGATCGCCAGCAAAATTGAAGAACAGGGCAAGATGGACTATCTTAAAGTCACTGACTTGCGGGCCGCGCGCAGAGATAATTTGCTGCGCATTCAGGCCGAGATCACTAATACGAGTTCAGGCAATCAGCAGTTATACTATCGGTTCAAGTGGCTGGATCGTGACGGCTTTACCGTTTGGGACGAAGAGCCCTGGAAACCGGTAATTATCTACGGGGCACAAAAGCAGGTCATCAGTGTCGTTTCGCCGACCTTCAAGGCCACGGATTTTCGCTTGATTTTGCAGAGTCCAAATTAGAAGTGGCAATAAATCTCAAGGCTGGTATCGTTTAATTTCCGGAATAAATCAAAGTCTCAATCAGGAGGAAATGATGGTCTCAAAAATTGGTCTTGTACCCCGCATGCATTTTTCTGTCGGCATTCTGCTGCTTGCTCTCGCCGGCTGCCAGACAACGTCGCCGACTACCGGTTCAAGCGGGGTGAGTTACGGTGATGCCAAGGCCGTCGAAACGGTTACCACCGATCTTGGGTCAACCGATATCCAGATGATCTCCGAAAAAATGACACAGTCGCTGATTCAGCATCCGGTCATTCAGGATCTGATCAAGAAGCGTGGTCTGATGATGGCGTCCCCGGTCAAGAACAAGACCAGTGAATATTTTGATACCCGGCTGATTACCGATACGGTTCTGACGCAATTGCAAAAAAACGGCGTTCGTTATGTCATCGAAGGCGAAGACATGCAGAACCAGGTGAGTGAGCTGAGTCGCCAGAACCAGTCTGGTTTGTACGACAAGTCGAAATCGGTCAAGATGGGCAAGATGCAGGGAGCCAAGTTCCGTCTGGACGGCAGTATCTCTTCGATCGTCAAGAAGGGCAGCGACATCAAGGATGTTTATTACAAGATGAATCTTCGTCTCATTGAAATCGAGAGCGGAATCGTCGAATGGTCGGATGAAAAAGACATCCGCAAGACAGCCAAGCGTTGATCACGAGATCGTCACGGTAACCAGGAGAATTTGAAATGATTCCCAGTTGGTTTTTCCGGTCGGGAGCATGCGCCCTGCTGGCATCCGTCAGCCTTATTGCTGCCGCCGCACCCCCGCCTAGGGTGTCCGTGACCGATCTGGCCTACGAGGAGCGTGTCAGCGAATATTTTCGAGTCGTCTCGGCGTCCGAAAAATCTTCGCTGCGCGCTTCAGGCAGAGAAAGCGAGCGTGAATCCGATTATTCATCTTCAAGACGCAGCAGTGGTTCGGTCAACGCCAAATCTGAAAGCAGTTACTACGAAGCTGAAGGCACGATCAGCTACATTGACCGGGGCGAACTGAGAAAGTTTACCGCAGACATCAAAGGTGGAATTCTCCGATCAGGACGTTTTGAAGTGGTTCAAGGCAGGCCCTTTACCGACGCAAAGAATAACGAAAAACTCTATGACATCATCGGCCGCATCAAGAAGGGAATGTATCCCGGTGCCGATTATGTTCTTTTCGGAAGCATCAATAGTATCGAATTTCGTCAGGAAGCCAATCCGATCGAACACACCAATTCGGTCTCGCACACCTTGAGCCTTGAACTGGTCGGCGAGTTCAGTCTGATCAGTACCAAGAATTTCAAGGTCAAGTCCTCGTTCAGCGCGATGGGTACAGGGCAGGACGTGAAATTATTGTCAAGCCGTGGCGGCCGCGTTGTCCTGAACCGTGGCAAGGTGGTTTCGGAAGTTTCCAAGAGTCTGGGCGAAGACGTCAGCCGTCAGCTCGAAGAACAGTTAAGCGGGATATATGCCGCCGATGGAGCCGATCAAAATACCCCCCGTCCGCGCGAAGAGTCACAGCGCGAAGAGGTCATTATTTTCAAGTAGTTATTCAACACCAGTTCGCGGCCAGTCGAGATAAATAGTGCGACTGGCTATTTTTCAGCCTGTTCACCAGCCATGCCTGGGTGATGAGCCGAACTTACTTGCCGATGGCTCCAACCTCGTTGCCTGCGGCACTGCTCCTGCCGGCCGCAACAGCGTTTACGTTCCGCGCATTGGCCTTGATTGTCGTGTTGCCCTGAATCTGTAGCGCACCCTTGACATTACCGCCCTGCGCAGCAGCACTGCCTGCGGTATTCCTCTCGCCGGCAAGCGCCGAGCTGGTATTGAGTGCATCGGTACCCGTACCCGCCTGCCTGTTGTCCTGGATGCGCAGACCCAGAGGGCTGCTGGAGCGCTGTACGATTTCGTTTCCCTGCTGTGCAAAGACCAACACAGGCAACGCCACGAGAAAGAACCCCACCAGAACCTTTTGCATTGGAAGCTCCCCAGGGTCAGACAGATGACTTGCAGACCGGAAGAAAAAAACCCGGAGGGGGTCATCCCTCTGGGTTTTACACAAAGAAGCGCTTACTTGCCGCCGATCGTGCCGACATCATTAGTCGCGGTGTTGCCCTTGCCAACAGCAACGGCATTAACGTTTTTGGCGTTGGCCTTGATGTTGGTATTGCCTTTGATGTTGGTGCCGCCCTTGATGGCGCCAACCGCATTCTTGGCTGTGTTGCCTTGACCCACGGCAACGGCGTTAACGTTCTCGGCGTTGGCCTTGATATTGGTGTTGCCCTGGATGTTCACGCCTCCGGACGTCGCCTGAACGCTGCCCGGTGCGGCTTGTACGCCGGCTTGGGCAAAAGCAACCGAGGAAGCAGCCATCATGGCAATAACTAACAGTGATTTACGCATGGTATAGACCCCTATAAAGGTAATGAAAAACCCCTCGCGAACCCCTCGCTTCGGGGGTGCTGCAAAACACCGCTTAACCGATAATGCGGAACTGCACTCTCCGGTTCTTCGGATTAGCTGCGTCCATGCCTTCCAGCGGTTCGCTGAAACCCTTGCCAACGGGCATGAGACGTGTTGGTTCGATGCGATAATGATCAATCAAATAATTCACGACAGAATAGGCACGTTCGCGAGAAAGCGAGTTGTTCCGGGCCGGGCTGCCCGAAATATCCGTATGCCCCTCGATCATCAGACGGACGCCCTGATCCTTTTGCATCAGACCGGCAATCGAATCCAGGAAAGGAATGGACTCAGGAAGAATTTCCGAACTGTTCACGCGGAAATTGATCGGAAAGGCAATGGCGTTTTCTCCAACCTGCATCGTTTGCGGTCTGGCGCTCACCTGCTGCTGGGCTTGCTGGGGTCTGGCCTGTTGCGGCCGCGGGGCCTGCTGCTGGTTTTCAGCCTGTTGCGGTGCCGCTGGAGCAGCTTCCTGCGCTGCCGGGGCGGAATCGCCAAAAACGATCGCTCGCGTACGGGGTTTTTTTCTGCCGTCCGTACCATCACCGCCCGTCAACTGGCGCTGCAGTTCCTCAACGCTGGGCGCCTTATCGTAAACCGTCACTTCGCCTGCCGTTACCAGACCCGAAACCAGAACAAGCAAGCCGGCAATCAGGCCGAACCCTTGCGCATGTAACTTATTTGCAAACATTGATGATCTCCTTCGAAGTCACGATGACATCCTTGGAATTTTTCTGACCGGCCTGCGTTGAACCGATATTCATATTGCAGGTTCCCGCCTTCTTGCTGCCGATATTGACTTGCGACTGCTGCTGTATCCTCGCGTAACCATCGGTATCGCCGCTCTTCTGGTAACCGCGGGCCAGTGCCTTGTTGACCTTGGTCTGACCGGACGTGTTGAGATGCGTACCCTGGTTGATTTCAGCAAGAGCCGGGGAAGTGAAGAGCAGAATGGCTGCCGCACTTAATGCACCTGCCGCTACGGATACAAA
Source organism: uncultured beta proteobacterium (assembly GCA_903910495.1). The sequence goes on along the minus strand of CAIVZW010000156.1, from coordinate 2,725 downwards.
TATTTTTGTCATTGACCACTCCTTTGAGAATTATTTGCACTCTGGGTCGGCGCCCTTGACACCGATATTGATGCAGCCTTTTTTGCCCCGGCCGGTTACCACGTTGGACACGTTTTTTACGTCGACGGAAACATTACCGCCACGCGACCCGTTTTTCACACTGCCGATATTGGTGCGCGCAACATTCCCGGTACCGACTGCGATGGTGTTGACGTTCTCGGCATTGACGTTGATGTTGGTATTGCCGCGCACCGCGCCGCCCTGTGCTTGCGCCTGTACGACAGACGCAACACAGGCAATGCCTACACCCAGAAAAAAACGGATAGACGAGCTTGTCTTCATGATGTCTCCCCCGAAGCAGCCTCGAATATGGGCGCCCGAACGTAATAAAGTATAGACCCTTGCATAAAAGGGGACAAGTAAGTATATATCCCTATTAACGTATCTTGATTTGTCTGGTTGACGTGTGTCAGGATGCTCACTGAAAAACCCGATTTATTTTGAATAAGCAGCTATTATTTACATGCAACCATCGTGATGGCTGCATTTTCTGAGGACATTACAATGGCCAGCACCTTTGAGAGATCCCGCATCGTTTTTGCCGGATTGTGCATTACCGGTATGTTGGCAGCTTGCGTTACCGACGCACCCAGGCCTGAAACCGCGACCGTCGTGACCGCGGTCAAAACGCCCGTGTCGAAAGCCGTGACCAACTTCACGCCGGCGTTGCGTTGCATGGATGATCTTCTGCTGGCTTATGGCAAGAAAGACATCGTGATCACGACTGCCGGAATCCCCGATTCGACCGGCAAGGTCATGGCCGGAACCAAGGAAATGCTGATCAGCGCGGCCTCGCGGATGTCGATCAAGAGCAGGGCGCTATCGTTCATCGACTACGATACCGAACGCAACGACCTTCTGGCGCTCTTCCAGGACATGCAGGCCGCTGGTGCCTTTCAGCACAAGTTGCCCAATTACTATATTCGTGGCGCCATCACCCAGCTTGACGAAAACGCCATCGACTCGCAGCGCGGCGGTGGCATTGCGCTTCCCTGGCTTGATTTGGGCATGAGCAAGGACCAGGTTTCATCGGTGGTGTCCATGGACATGAATATCGGCGAGACAACGACGCGCATGATCATGCCGGGCATGAACGCCAGCAACTCGCTCGTCGTCACCCGTGCCGGCGATTCGAAGGAAGCGGGCGGCAAGATCGGCAAGGTCGGTTTCTCCTTCAACATGTCGCTGAACAAGGCCGAGGGTCTGGGCAGTGGTGTGCGCGCACTGGTCGAACTGGGCATGATCGAAGTTATCGGCAAGCTGACCAGTACGCCCTACTGGAAATGCCTGGAGATCGACAAGACCAATCCGCTGATGCTTGAACAGGCCAGGGAATGGTATGACGCGATGACAGCGGCTGACCGCATCAAACTGGTTCAGCGCAAACTGGCCGGCATGAACATGTATCCCGGCCCGATCAACGGCGCTACCTCGCGCGAACTTTCTGGAGCAATCGGCAAGTATCAGGCTGAAAATCAGCTGGTTGCCGATGGTCGGGTTAATTTTGATCTCTACTATGCGTTGCTTGACGCCGACCAGCCGATTGTTGAAGATCCGAACGCCAAATCGTCGGTGATTGCCTCTGCTCCCCGCGGCGATAGCCAGGCCGCAATGACGGTCAAGCTCGACAGTGATCGTGGAAACCGCCCAACCTACCGCTTGCGGGAATTCCTCCAGGCCAGAGTCCAGCTCACTGCGGATGGCATTCTTTACTGCTACTACAGGGACACTTCAGGCACCATTGCCCGGATTCATCCGAACCGCTTCAGCCCGGATCCTTTCCTCAAGGCGAATCGTTCGATAACGCTACCGCCCGAGAACTCGCCTTTCAAGATCAAGTTCGACAAGACGGGCAGGGAGCAGATCGTGTGCTTCGGCAGCTCACGTGATCTGGCGCTTCCGGCAAATCTGAAAGCGGCTGATCTGACTCCCTTGAAGGTTGGCTCCATGGAAGAGATCAGCAAGGCCTTCCGTGCCTCCAATCCGGCAGTTGCGGAGGCCAAGCTGGATATCGTCATTCAGTAAGTAATAGCGGATACTCTGATCGGGAGGTGAGTCGTGAACTTTCGCATTGCCGCAGTTGCGACTCTCCTCGTCTTTGCATTTGCTCAGGCTGGAGAGATCGTCATTATCCAGCCCGCAGGCAAGGACACGCGCAACGAAAAAAATCTCGGCAGGACTACAGACCGGGCGCGGCAGAACTCCGGAAAGCCAGCCGGGGCAATTGTCGTCGAAGACGGCGCGCTTGATCGGGGAAGCAATGCGGAACGTTCCAGCCGCGAAGCACAGGAGTACCTGCGCCCGGTCAACCCCCAGAATCAGGCCGGTGACAATACAACCATAATCCTTCGCAATGCACCACTTACTGACTCTGAAAAGGCTCGCCAGAAAGCGGCATCCTATGTTCAGCCGGCGAACTCATCGGCAACGAACCGTTCCTGTGGCGATGTCTCCCTTTCCATCGGCACAGTCGGAGACAAACCCGTTCTTGATCGCAACGTCACTGTCAACGAACGGGGCAACTCAGCCGTTAACGTAAACTGCAGAAAATAACGAGACGGGGTTCACCATGAAAAGGTTCCCGCTTTCCCTGCTTGCGTTTATCGGCTGTTTTTTCTTCGCTGCAACAGTTCCGGCTCAAATCAGCGTCTCAACTTCGGGGCAG